>JAJQCL010000175.1:1666-13075 GCA_021202715.1 Lachnospiraceae bacterium | reverse complement strand
TGTTAGCACTGTCAAGAGGCGAGTGCTAATTTTATTTTTATTTAATAAATTTCTCAAGTTGTTTCGAAATATTGTTTGAATATTCTGTCTTTCATTGTCTCTTTTGCCGTTTTGTTTGTCATGTTTGCAGTCATATGCGGCGTTTCTCAACTCCAGGTCATTCTCATTTTATCAGAACGCAAACATAGCCTTGATTCTCTCCGACATTTGTGATAAAGTTTCAACGTTCACAGAAAGGACAAAACGATTATATTCGGCGGCGGAAATGGCTCTGTTCTTCTCCCGCCCACACAGAAAGGACGAGAAAAATGTTGGAAAAATTTTTTAAACTGTCTGAACACGGCACCGACGTGAAAACGGAAGTCATGGCCGGCATCACGACCTTCATGACAATGGCCTATATCCTGGCCGTCAATCCCAGCCTGCTGGGGGACGCCGGTATGGACACCACGGCCGTTCTCATCGCCACGGCTCTGGCTTCCTTCCTGGGAACCCTCTGCATGGCGCTTCTGGCAAATCTGCCCTTCGCCCTGTCGGCCGGGATGGGACTGAACGCGTATCTGGCCTACACGGTGGTCCTTGGATACGGATATTCCTGGCAGGTCGCCCTGCTGGCTGTCTTCGTGGAAGGGCTGATCTTCATCCTGCTCTCTCTGGTAAATATCCGCGAAGCCATTTTCAATGCCATCCCCATGAATCTGAAGAAGGGAGTCTCCGTAGGAATCGGCCTGTTCATTGCCTTTATCGGCCTGCAGAATGCCGGGCTCTCCGTGGATTCTTCCACACTGGTGACTCTCACCAGCTTCACGGAAGATTTCCATACGGCCGGACTCTGTGCCCTGCTGGCTGTCATTGGTCTGTTTATCACAGCCATCCTCTATACCCGTCATGTAAAAGGCGCCATCCTTCTGGGCATCATCATCACCTGGATCCTCGGCATGCTCTGCCAGGTAACGGGCCTCTACACGGTCGATGTCGAAGCCGGTTATTACAGCCTGTTCCCGACCCTGGGGATCACCGACTACAGCAAACTGGGAGAAACCTTCGGGCAGTGCTTCCACGTAGATATGTCCGCGGTCGGCATCGTCAACTTCCTGGTCGTGGTGCTTTCCTTCCTGTTTGTGGATATCTTCGATACTCTGGGAACTCTGATCGGTGTCAGCGCTAAGGCCGGACGCCTGGATGAGGACGGCCGTCTGGCGGAGATCAAACCGGCTCTGCTTTCTGACGCCATCGCCACCAGCGCCGGCGCCGTTCTCGGCACTTCCACCACCACGACCTTTGTGGAGTCTGCTTCCGGCGTGGCCGTAGGAGGCCGCACAGGTCTGACAGCGCTGGTCACCGCCATCCTGTTCCTGGTCGCCTCGCTGTTCGCGCCGATCTTCACCGCGATCCCTTCGTTCGCCACGGCGCCCGCACTGATCATGGTCGGCTTCCTGATGTTCAGCTCCGTTACCGATATCCACTTTGACGACAACAGCCTGGCGGATGCGATCCCCACTTATCTGTGCATCATCGCCATGCCCCTGTTTTACAGCATTTCCGAGGGCATCTGCCTGGGCATCATTTCCTATGTGATTCTGAATGTGGCCACTGGGAAAGCCAAAAAGGTGACACCTTTAATGTATGTGCTGACGGTACTTTTTATACTGAAATATATTTTCCTGTAAACATTCCATTCTTGATTTTGGTAAGATTCCGCGCTATACTACCCTGTGTATGACGATGGGGGCAAAAGGTCATTTTCCTTTTGCCCCCGCTTTTTACTAAAAATGCGAAGGAACAGGAGACAGGTATTCTATGACGGACATTGCAGCACTGGCCGACCGCCTGACCGCGGAAACGGCAAAGATCATTTACGGAAAAAATGACCGGATTCGCCTGATCGTCATGGCGGTTCTGGCGCAGGGACATATCCTGCTGGAAGATCTGCCGGGCGTCGGCAAAACAACACTGGTGAAAACACTTTCTCTGGCTGCCGGATGCGAATCCCGACGCATTCAGTTTGTACCGGATCTGCTCCCCGCTGACATCACCGGCATGAGTATTTACGACCGGAACACGGGGAATTTCAAAAGGCTGCCCGGCCCGGTCTTCACCAATATGCTCCTGGCGGACGAGATCAACCGGGCCGTACCGCGAACCCAGTCGGCACTGCTGGAAGCGATGGAGGAACGGCAGGTGACCATCGATGGGGAGACAACGCCGCTTCCGGCGCCCTTTGTTGTCATGGCCACACAGAATCCGGTGGAGTCGGAGAGTACATTCCCTCTGCCGGCGGCCCAGATGGATCGGTTCCTGATCCGACTGTCCATGGGATATCCTTCTGCGCAGGAAGAACGGCAGATGCTGTTCTCTCTGGGAGAGGGCATTCCTTTCGACACAGTGCAGCCTGTCACCTCCCCGGAAGAGCTGATCCAGGCGCAAAAGGAATTGGCACATATTCATGTCAGCGAAGCGGTCGCCGATTACCTGATCACCCTGGTCTCTGCCACCAGGAATCACCCGCAGCTGCGCATGGGCGCCAGCCCGCGGGCTTCACGGGCACTCTTTGGCGCGGCCCGGACCTGGGCTGCGATGGAGGGACGGGACTTTGTCATTCCCGATGATATTCAGGCGCTGGCGGAACCGGTTCTGGCGCATCGTCTGCTCCTGACCGGTCAGGCCCGCCTGGAGGGCGTCACCGCCGCTTCCATTCTGGCTCAGATCATCAAAGAGACACCGGTACCACACGGGAACGGGGAGGAATTTTATGGAGCATAAAGCACAGGCAGGAAACGGCACCAGCCTGCTGGTGTCTGGAGGCGCTCTGGCCGCGTGGGCGGTCGGCGTCCTTCTCTGTCTCCAGTTCTCCCTTCTGCCCGCGGCTGCGCTCTTTCTCGGATTTCTGATCCTGGGTCTGGTCCTGCGCTTCTGGGGCGAGCAGGCCATCCGGCATGTGTCACTGACGGTAAGCTGCCCGCAGCCCCATATCTTTCCGGGACAAACGCTCTCTCTTTCTTATACACTGACCAACGAGAAACTGCTGCCGCTGCTCTGGCTGGATCTGACCCAGAATGGTCCGGAAACAGACTGTTTTCAACCGGATCCCGCTTTCGAACGCTACCACGAGGCAGGCGCCGCTTCGGAGGCCCCCGCCTCCCTCCGGCAGACCTTCTCTTTCGTGGGAAGCTACCAGAGTCTGACTCTGGAGAGCCGCTGGCAGGGCCTGCACCGGGGGATTTACCGCATTGAGCATCTCGCCGCCTGCTCCGGGGATGGCTTCGGTCTCGTCCAGCGGGAGCAGAGCCTTCCTGCCGGACAGATGCCCACACTGGCCGTCTACCCGCGGCCTGTTGAGGTGGATCTCTCCCCCTTCCTCACCAACCAGTGGGACTGCGACACCGGTCGGCATGGATTTCTGGAGGACAACACCGTTCTGCGCGGAAATCGTGAATATATGCCCGGCGACAACTGGAAGGCCATCAACTGGCGTATGGCCGCCCGGGAACAGGGGCTCCCCGTCAATCTCTACGAGACGATCCGCCCCCGCGCCATCCGCTTTATTTTGGACGGAGAGTCCTTCTGCACGGTCAAACGCCCTGCATCCGAAAGCTCTCTTTCCGGAGAAGAAGGCACCGTCGCTCCTGATGAAAATGCGGCGCTGCTGGAAGAGGCACTGGAGATCCTGGCTTCTCTCCTGATCGGACTCTCTGACCGGCAAATGACTCTCTCCCTGAGCCTGCCCCGCTCCCGTCGATTCCGGGCTATGACCCTGACGGCAGGACCCGCAGATGGCGTTTCTGATCTGCTCTTTCATCTGGCTGGCTACGACTGTGCGGAGACTCCTGTCTCTGAAGAAAAAAAGAAACCGGAGGATTCCCCCTTCCTCCCCTCGATCTTTCCTGAGGATGTGGTCCCCACGGAAGGATCGGCCTGGCTCATTACCCGCAGCGGACGCAGCCTTCCCGCGAATCTGCTGGCCCGGCTGCGTCCCGCGCAGGTCCATCTGGTCTGCGCCAGAGACTGGGAGCTTGCGGCGCGAACCGGTTTCTCCACCCTTCCCCTGGACGCATTGCGGAAAGGAGGCCGCCCATGAGACACCCTTATCTGCGGGATGCGGCATCTCTTCTGGGAAATGCCGCTGCCCTTCACACGTTGTACATTTTGCTGAATACAGACCTGGCCGACCGGGCAGACAGTCGGGGGCTGCTCCTCTGGTGGGGCGTTCTCCTGGTCTGCTATGCGCTTCAGGCCGTTTTTCTTCACGGTCTCCGGCAGCCGAAAGCTGCTCTGGCCGTCATCCCCGCCGCCCTTCTGACCCAGATTCTTCTCACATGGAAAAGCGGGCAGGCTCCGGAGGGGCTTCTGGGATGGCTCTGCCTTCTCCTTCTGTGGGGCGTCTGTCTGGCGCGGGGCGCAGAATTTCTGATTCATCCTGCCTCTGCGGAGAGCCGGACCTTCGATTTTGAGACCTCCGCTCTGACACTGGTGTTCTCGGTTCTTCTCTGGTCCGCGGGGATCCTCCCGGGTGCTGCCGTCTGGCCGCCGGCCGTCGGCTCCGCTCTGACGCTCCTCTCTCTGGCCAGCCAAAGGACTGCCCGGGCAGCCAGACAGAATCATTCTGCCCGCACCGGCCGTGCGCTTCTCCTGCTGCTGCCTGCCGCAGCGGCAGGTCTCTGTCTTCTGTTTTTCCGTGGAGCATCCTCTGCATCCAAAGGCGTACAGAACCTCACGGCCTGGCTGTACTCCATCCTGCTCCGCCTTGGTTCCATCCTGAATTTCCTTGCCCGTCTCATTTACCGCTTCTTCGCCTGGATCTTCTCCCTGTTCCCCGCGGAGGAATCCTCTCCCGTCGAGCTGCCTCCGGCAGAAACAGCGGCCTCTGCGACAACCGAAGCGGTCACCGACACAGGATCCGGTCTCCTCATCCCGCTCCTGATCCTGATCCTCGTTCTCGGCGCCGTGTTTCTCCTCATCCTGTTTCGCCAGAAGATCACGCTTCCCTCCGCCGCTCATTCATCCGGGCAGCGGCGAAGACTTCCGCATCCATGGCGAAAGCTGCAGGAATCCCTTCTTCGCATGCTGCGGAATCTCCGTTTCCGCCTGTTCTGCCTCACCCACCGCGACACGCCCTCCGGCCTGCTGGTCTGGCTGGAGCACGCCCTGCGTATGCGAAAAAGCGGACGGACGCCAGATGAGACCAGCCGCCGGTTCCTGCAGCGAACCGGTGAATTGCTTCCAGACTGCCGGGAGACACTGACCCGTCTGGCAGACTGTCTGGATCGGCAATATTTCGGGGCGGAGGCCTCCCCGATCCCGGCCGGAGAGATCCGCCGGATGAGACGGCAGCTGCAGAATGCACTGCGGGATCGCAACTGAAGTCGGCCCCCATTACACGCCTCCTGCTCGCCTGCGCGGGCTGCATCCGGCGTTAGCCGGAAAAATTCCTTATGCAGCCCTGCGCATATATAAAAAACAGGCTCCCCTCCCCGACAAAGAGAAGAGAACCTGTTTTTATATACGCAGAGCAACGCTCTTATTTGCTCACCACGCAGGGCGCCTCCGGTGTTCCACGGTAGACAGCCCCCTCAGGGATGTTGACCCGGGATTCCACAATGCAGTTCTCCAGAACAACGCTGTCGGAGATATACGCGTCGCTGAGCACGATGGTATCCTTCACAGAGCAGTTCTTGCCCACAAAGACCTTGGCTCCCAGAATGGAATTCTGTACCTCTCCATTCAGGATCGCACCGTTCGCCACCAGGCTGTTCGTCACCTTCGAGCCCGGATTAAACTTGGCGGGCGCATAATCATCCACCTTGGTCTGTACGGCCGGATAATCCCGGAAGAAATGCTTCTGCATCTCCGGCTTCAGGAATTCCATATTCACATCGTAATACGCCTTGACCGTGGAAATGTTATTCCAGTAGCTGTCCATGCGGTAGGCCATGATCTTCTTTACATTCTTCTGGCGGATCAGGACATCACGCACGAAATCGTACCATTCCATCTCCTTGCACTGCTCCATCAGGGAGATCAGGAGACGGCGGCGAATAATATATACGCCACAGGAGACCGTGTTCAGTTCCGTCGCAATGGGTTTCTCTTCAAAATCCAGAATACGGCCTTCCTCGTCCGTGCGGACTACGCCGAAACGGCTCACATCCACCGGGCCTGTCATATCCTTGCAGACGACCGTGATATCTGCCTCTGTCTCCGTATGGAAGGCAATGGCATCGTTGTAATCCATCTTATAAATACCATCACCGGAGGTAATCACCACATAAGGTTCATGGCGCTGATACAGGAAATCCAGGTTCTGGGCAATGGCATCTGCCGTCCCACGGTACCAGTTGTTATTCTCCGGGGTAATCGTCGGATTAAAGAGGAACAGTCCTCCCTGCTTTCTTCCAAAGTCCCACCATTTGGAGGAATTCAAATGTACACTCAGAGAGCGCGAACTGTACTGCGTGATCACAGCCACGGTTCCGATCTGGGAATGGCTCATATTGCTCAAAGCAAAGTCGATGGCGCGGAAGCTGCCCGCGACAGGCATCGCGGCGATGGCACGCTTCTGCGTGAGCTCTTTCATCCTCTTGCTGTTCCCGCCTGCTAAAATAATTCCCAATGCCTTCATGCCTTATCACCTGCCTTCACAATAAATCCGCCGTCCTCAAGTCTCGCATTCGGGTAATCCTCCGCCGCCGTCTCCCCGACAATCGCGGTATTGAGGCCGATGCTGACGCCCGCCGGAATGACTGAATTCTCGGCAATCGTCACCAGATCGCTGTTGTACACTCTCGTATCCAGCTTGCTCTCGGCAAACTGACCCTCGCCCAACACGGCATTATCGCCGATCACGACGTTCTCCGCCACGATAGCCTTCTTCATACGGACATTCTTCCCGATCTTGGCGCCTTCCATGACAATGCTGTCCTGGATCAGGCTGCCTTCGCCGACAACAACGTCCGCACCAATGACGGAATGATTCACCTTACCATAGATCTCCGAACCACCGCCGATGATGCAGCGCTCCGCCGTGGCGTTCGGTCCCATGTACTGAGGCAGCATCGTGCTGGTCTCCGTGTAGATCTTCCAGAATTCCTCGTACAGGTTGAACTCAGGAACCAGATCCACCAGCTCCATATTCGCCTCCCAGTAAGAACTGAGAGTTCCCACATCCTTCCAGTATCCGGTGAACTCATACGTATAAAGGTTCTTATTCTGCTCAAAGCAATAGGGAATCACATGCTTGCCGAAATCACACTCCGGAACATCCTTCAGCGTAATCAGCGCATCCCGCAGGACCGGCCAGTTGAAAATGTAGATACCCATGGAGGCCAGATTGCTCTGCGGCTCCTTCGGCTTCTCCTGAAAAGCAGTAATCTTATTGTTCTCATCCGCCACGACGATGCCGAAACGGCTGGCTTCCTCCCACGGAACCGGCATCGCGGCGAGCGTCACATCTGCGCCATTGCGATTGTGGGTCGCCAGCATCTCCTCGTAATCCATCTTGTAAATATGGTCTCCGGACAGAATCAGGACATAATCCGGATTGTATTTCTCCATAAACTCCAGATTCTGATAGATTGCATTGGCCGTGCCGGTATACCACTCCGTATCCGACGTCTTCTCATACGGCGGCAGGACGCTCACCCCGCCGGTCCGCTTGTCCAGATCCCACGGAATACCGATGCCGATGTGAGAGTTCAGCCGCAGCGGACGATACTGCGTCAGCACACCCACTGTATCCACACCCGAATTCACACAGTTGCTCAGGGGAAAATCGATGATTCGATACTTTCCGCCGAAAGACACTGCCGGTTTCGCCACCTTGGAAGTCAGCACACCGAGCCTGCTTCCCTGGCCGCCTGCCAGAAGCATGGCGATCATTTTTTTCTTAACCACGCAAACACCTCTCTCCCTCCGGACCCCCCTTTCCCCAAATTCTGACAATTCAGGAAGTTTACCTTTCCGTGGGGAAATCCGATGAATCATTACTACCGTTTCTCATTATATCATAGTCCCATTGAATTTAAAAGGGTTTTGAAGAACTCTTGAAGAACTCTTCAAAACGGATTATACTGTTGAAAAAAGGAGGCCTTTCCCTTGCGTTTTATACATACAGCAGACAACCATCTGGGCGCGACCCCGGACAGCGGGATGCCCTGGAGCAAAGAACGGGCGCAGGCCCTGTGGGATACCTTTCGAAAAATCATCGCAGCAGCCGGCGACACGCAGGCGGATCTCCTTCTCATCGCCGGAGATTTGTTTCACCAGCAGCCCCTGCAGCGGGAATGCAAGGAGGTCAATTATCTGTTCTCCACCATTCCCGCTACGCGGATCGTCCTCATCGCCGGAAATCACGATTATATCACGCCCTCTTCTCCCTATCTGAACTACCCCTGGGAGAAAAATGTCACCATTCTCGCCTCTGAGACGCCGGATTCCGTGTATTTCCCGGAAATCCACACAGAGGTGCACGGTTTCAGCTATCATCGGCGGGAGATTCGTGAGGCTTTGTGTGACAATCTGACCGTCCCGGATGACGGACGATTTCATATACTGCTGGCTCACGGCGGCGATGAAAGCCATGTTCCTCTGCACATGGACCGCCTGGCCCGATCCGGTTTCGACTACATCGCTCTGGGACATATTCATCAGCCCCATCTGTGGGACAAGGCGCCGATCGCCTGCTGCGGCTCTCCGGAGCCATTAGATAAGACCGACATTGGTCGACGCGGTTACATTGTCGGCGAACTCTCCGGGGCGGGCTGCCATTACCGCTGGCAGGCTTCCGCATCCTGTCAGTACCGCACCCTCACCGCAACGGTCAATACACATACAACCACGGCCCAGCTGGCTGATACGCTGCGGAAAAATCTGCGGCAGGACGGCCGCTCACTCTACCGTGTCACCCTCACCGGTCAGCGGGATCCTGCCGTTCATTTCGACCCGGAGATCATCCGGCAGGCTGGACGGATCGTGGATATCACCGACAACACGGAACCGGCCTATGATCTGGATGCGCTGCAGGCAGAGCATGCCCACGACCTTGTCTCCCGCTACATTCAGGCGCTGTCCGGGCCGGAGGCCACCCCTCTGGAACAGAAGGCGCTCCACTATGGTCTTCGCGCGCTGCTGAATCCGGATTGACCCGCCCATCTCCGCCCTTCATGGGTCGGCAAAGGAGAATCATCTTGAAATATCATCGACTGCACATCAACCATTTTGGAACGCTCCAGAATCAGACGCTGGAGTTTTCTGACGGGATCAATGTCATCTATGGTCCCAATGAAAGCGGCAAGTCCACGCTTCACGCCTTTCTGGAGTCCATGCTCTTTGGCATGGAACGGGGACGGGGCAAAGCCGCACGCCGCGACGCCTACAGCCGCTATTTCCCTGCGGAGGGAAGCAGTACCTACGGAGGAGTTCTGGAGCTGACACGGGACGGCACGCGCTATACCATTTACCGGAATTTTCAAAAGGGTCCCCGGGGCTACACGCTGATGGACGAGACACACAACCGTCAGCTGAACCTGACGGAAGAAGAGTACCGGCAGTTTCTCTCCGGTCTGACCCGCCCCCTGTACCGCAACACGCTCTCTCTGGGGCAGCTGCAGGCCTCTGTCTCCGGCAGCCTGTCGGAGCAGCTCAGCAATCATATCGTCAACCTCAATACGACCGGCTCCTCCTCCCTTGATATCGCCCAGGCCCGGGAACGACTGAAAAAGGATCGACGTCAGCTGGAGCTCTCCTACTCCCGTCAGGCAGAGCAGGAAGCGAAGCAGCTGGAGCAGAGAATCGGCCTCCTTCAGGATGAAATGGAGCAGACCGCCGATCATCCGGACTTCCGGAAGATGGAGGACGAAAGTGCCGCGCTGAACCAGCGCATCGACCGCATGAATCAACGCCGGGAAACACTGACCCGGGAAATTCAGGAAGACGAAGCGTATCTGGCCGATTCCTCTTCCGGCGATCTCACGGCACTGGCGGAGGCAGAAAAAGATCTGACTCCTCTGATGACCCGCCGTGATCGCTATCTGAACCGCCATAAAGGAGCTCTCTCCACGCCTCTGCGGATCGCCAGCCTGCTCTTAGCCCTGCTTCTGCTGTGTCTGGGCGGCGGCGGAATGATTCTGGGAGTCTGGTTTTATCTGAAGGGGCACGCCCTCCGGGGCGGCGGTCTGGCCGCTATCGGAGTGCTGGCTGCTCTCCTCTGCCTCCTGACGAGCCTCCGTCTTCTGCAGGACCGTTCTTTCCGCCGGAACGAACGCCGCATCCGCGACCTGTACCGACGCGTGTGGCTCGACGCACCTTCCGAGGTGACCGATCGGAATCTGGAGGAGTTCACAGCTCTCCTTGAAGAAATGAGAGAACGCCATACCTCTCTTCAAAAGAATCGTGAAGAAGAACACGCCCTGACCGAACAGCTCCTGCACGCGCAGTCTCAGGCTCGTGAACTTCCCGCCGGGCGGGAGGCCATCCGCCACGAACTCTGGCAGCAGGACCAGCGAGAGGAGGTTCTGCGCGGACTGCTTCAGGAGAAGGAAGCGCTCTCCGATCAGCTGGCTCAGAACCGGCTCCTCGCCGAGGAGATCTCCGCGGTGGATCTGGCCGCAGAGACCATCGACCATCTCTCGGAGACGGCTTTCGACTCGTTCGGACACTATCTGCAGGAGACAGCCTCAGAGCTTCTCTCTCAGATCACCGGTGGTCGCTACACACGGCTCCTGGTTGACGACAATCTGAACATCACGCTGGAACGGGATCACACTGCCGTTAGTCTGGACGGACTCAGCTGCAGCACGCTGGACCAGGTTTATCTTTCTCTGCGCGTTGCCTGCATCCGTTTCTTCTGGCCTGATGAACCCATGCCTCTGCTGCTGGACGAGAGCTTCGCGCTCTATGATGCAGACCGTATCGCGGAAACTCTCTGCTGGCTGTCTGAGTCCTATCCTGGTCAGGTTCTCCTCTTCACCTGCCAGCACCGGGAAGAGGACATCCTGAAAAAATGCCGGATAGAGTATGAGACCATCTCCCTGTGAGAGATGGTCTCATATTCTATATGCTTCATTCACTTCTATACTCTATATGCATCATTCGCATTGGTCAGGAGACGGGTCATCCGGCTCCTGGCCGTCTGCGCGGGGCGCGTATGGCGTAAGCCATAAAAAACATTACGCGCCCCTGTGCATCAATACTATAGTGAATGACGTTTTACGTCATTCACTATAGTACTCCGCAATCACATCCCAGATGCTCTCGCTCTCCATGCCCAGCTTCCAGAATGCCACACCGGCAAGCTCATAGGACTGCATCATGGAAAGTCTGGTCCTCATGGAATCCTCGTCCTCCAGCCAGATCTGATACACGGTTCCGTCCTCTTCGATCTTCACATAGTTCTGTCCCACATCGGACAGCCAG
>JAJQCL010000175.1:0-1656 GCA_021202715.1 Lachnospiraceae bacterium | reverse complement strand
GGCCTCCCCTCCGTGCGCCGTCACGAATTCCGCCGCGGCCTCCATTCCCAGCGCCTCCGAGGTCAGCTCTGTGGAGGTCTCCGTCCACAGCCGCGTATAAAAGGGAACTCCATTGATCACTTTCTCCGCAGGAACCTCCTCCAGCGTATCCGCGATCCCTGCCTGCACAAAAGACAAAGAGGCCGTCGAACCGGGCTCGGAACCATTATAGTGCTCATCATAGCCCATAATGATCACGTAATCAGCCACAACGCCCTGCTCCTCCCGGTTGTAAAATTCCGTCCAGGCCGAAGGGACACTGTTGTCCACCGACAGGATCAGCCCCCGCGCCCGGCATTCCACGGAGAGCTCACGGATCAGCTGGATGAAGCCGTCCCCATCCTCCGAATCCAGGTTTTCGATATCCACGTTCAGGCCGTCGGCCCCGCAGGCTTCCAGTTCCGCCATGACTCCCTCGATCAGCTGTGTGCGGTTGGTCGTGGAGGACAAAAGCGTCGTCATATCCACGTCCGTATGGTTGACATTTTCCAGCACCACCCATACATCCAGCCCCGCTGCGTGAGCCGTCTCCACATAGTCCGCACTGGCCGAGGAGGAGAAAGATCCGTCCTCCCCGGTAATGGAAAACCAGGTAGGCGCGATGGTCGTGGCCGCTGTGGACTGGCCAACAAAGGATTGCAGGGTCTCCAGCCCCGTGGTCCCGATCACCTGCTGCCACACCAGACAAATGTCATAATCCACCGAGATCGAGGTATACTCAGGCTCCGTATATGGTCCTGTCAGCTCTACTGTCTCCGTCTCCCCGATGGCAGAATTAAGAATATATCCAATCAATCCTCCGGCCGTCTGTACTTCGCTCCAGGTGTCCATCTGATTCAGGATGGTCACCTCTTCGCCCGCTTCCAGCTCCTCAAGGATCTCACTCTTGATTCCTCCGAGGACGCGCAGCTCCGTATCCTTCGAGAGAGTTCCCACCTGTTCGCTCCCCCACTCGGTCTGCAGAACGATCCGCGTCGGATTCTCAAAATATTCCACCTGAATGTTCGAGTATTCCTGTACGTAGGAGAGGGAAATGTATACTGTATCCTCCTGTTCCAGGAAGACCGGTGCTCCGTCGTATTTCGTATCCGCGTCAGCGCGGATTGTTTCCTCCGGCAGTGTATAGAGCAGCAGCTTCTCGGTCGTATCCCAGTAAAAACGTCCGTTCAGTTCATCACGGATCACCTCATACGACAAATAGGCATGATCCTCCGACCACAAAGCCTGACTGTCGATCCACTGATGATTGGCGATCACGGAGGCATAACCTTCTTCCGTTCCATACAAAGCCTCCAGATCCGCCTGTTCATTGGTGGGCATAAACCGGCGAAAAATCTCTCCGGCCGCTGCCAACAGGAGTACAATGACGATCAGTCCCAATACGATCAGCGCGGGAAGCATCTGTTTTCTTTTTTTTCTTCGTTTTGCTCTTCGTCTCTCGGTTCGTCTCATCCGCTGCCTCCGCTATCTTTCTGTCCGCTCATTTTCAGACAGGCATGTGCAGACAGTATATCATAGGAAGGAACCTTTTTCAAACCATTCCGGGGTTCTGCGACCGGTGGCGAAAATCATCCGGGAGACTGACAGAAGGGCTGTCGCTTTCCGGCTACTCCGAGA
>JAJQCL010000058.1 GCA_021202715.1 Lachnospiraceae bacterium | reverse complement strand
ATTTACAATATCTTATCATCATTTGAAAATATTTCTTATCTGTCTCCCAATAAGCACCGACTTCTGCGTAACACGGCATGGAAACGCCCTGTCAAAAGGCAGGGCGTTTCGGGGGGCTATACAAATGTTAAGCGAAAGAGCTTTGTCAGAATGACAGCACGCCAGTCAGCAGCGCCACTGCCACAACGACCAGGTTGGTGAAGAACATGATCACACCGGCATAGTTGCAGTAGATGTTGACATCGTCGAGTTCACACAGAGTACAGCCGACATAGGTGGCCGAGTTCATCGGCGTCACACTGGTCGCCAGACCCAGGTTGCAGACGAAAGGAGCGATGATGGCGATGGAGCCCATGCCGAAGGTCGCGCCCACGGAGATGAACAGCGGATACATGGCATTGAACACCTGGTAAGGAACGAAATGAATGATCGGCACTGCCAGCAGCAGGAAGATCAGGAACATGTACTTCATCAGGAATTCAGGGAAGATGCCGGTCATAGCCGTTGCCAGAGCATTGACCATGGACACCTTGCTGCCGTCCTCGGGCGCCGCGTTGAAGATCGCCAGATAGAAGCAGATCGCGATCAGCATCACCAGTACGTTGAAGAAGGTCATACCGGCCTTGTTCCAGATCTGTCCGAAGTTCTTCGGATAGTTCACCGCAGAGGTGACAATGGCAGCCGCGATAAAGACAATGTAGGAAGGCACCTTGAACACGGCCAGCGCCACGATGACGCAGACGAACACCAGAAGGTTGAACCAAAACAGCTTCGGACGTGCATTGGGATTCTCTTCCTTCTTGGTCTCGGTGCTTTCGGTGGTTACAGTCTCAGAACCCTCAGGCAGCCCCAACGTCCCCGTCTTTCTCCGATGGCAGATGCTGAAGTATACCCACTGGAGGATGATAGCAGGAATAAAGCACAGACCCCACGGGATGGAGGCGGCCGCCAGCTCGGTGGCATCGCAGCCTGCCATCATGGCAGAGTTCACCAGGCCGATGCCCCACGGCAGGAAACACATCGCACTGATCGCGGTCTGGCAGAGAATAAATGCATACCGCTGATCCAGCTTGAACTTCTTGAACAGAGGGATCATAATCGGGAAACAGATCAGGTACGTGGTAGACATATTGGCGGTCAGATAACCCACAGCACCGATGATTGTGGTCATGACCATCACTATCACGACGTTCATCTTATTGCCAATGAGCTTCAGCAAAGCGCCGACAATGGTGTCAAACATTCCCGTCTCTGTCAGCATGGTAAAATACACCAAGCCGAACAACAGCATATAGCCAGCCGAGGTCATGACCGTGTTGATCTGCGTAATGATAAAGTTGCTCGTCTCCGTCAGGCTGTAGCCAAGCAGCAGACTGCAGACAAAGGGTACGACAAACATGATAAAGTTCATCGGGATCTTGTTCCAGAGTATACACGCAATTACAACGACCAGCATTATAATTGCCATTACGGTAGGGCTCATATGTATTTCTCTCCTTATTTTACAATTTTACCTTTTCAGGTTTTCTTTAGCCTGCGGGCGGTTCTCCCGTCCGCAGGCACATCATCAGACTCTCAGATTCTCCAGCAACCCGAACTCCCGACGGAAGGACATGGCGATCAGGTCATGCGTCAGATTCGTGTAGGGATGGAACGGTACGCAGGTGAAGCAATGGCAGGTGCGGGGCGCGGAAAGAATCTCCGTCGGCACGCCGGCTTTCAACAGGCGCATCGCATAGTTCAGGCCGTCATCGCGCAGCGTATCATACTCGGCCGTGATGATCATGTGCGGTCCCAGACCTCCCACATCGGGAGTGAACGCAGGGAACGCATAGTAGGAAGGAGTCGTTCCGTCGTAGCCGCCCAGATAAGCATTCTCGGCGCCCGCCGCCTTCTCGTCCGGTCCCATGCGCAGCCCATAGTTCTGCTGGAACGAATAAAATTCATTGAACTGGTTGGACAGGCAGCCGCAGTTCACAACCGTCAGCGCCGGCGCCTGCTCCTTATGGTCTCTCAGATACAGAGCCAGACCAGCGGCCAGGTTGCCGCCGGAGCTGGAGCCATGAATCCCCACCTGACCGTCGCAGCCGATCTCCTCGGCGTTCGCCAGAATCCACTTGTAGGCGGTGTAGCAGTCCATCAGCGGCTGCGGGAAGTGGAATTCGCCGGTGCCGCAGAGACGATACTCAACGCTGACCACAACAGCCTCTGTGCGGACGGCCAGCTCGATGCAGCGGGCATTGTCGATGTCAAGATTCCCGCCGACCCAGGCGCCTCCATGGATATCCAGAACAGCCGGCGCCTTCGCGGGCAGCCCTGCAGGCGTATAAATCCGGATGTTCAGCTTCTGTCCCTCGTCGGGTCCGTCGATGGCACGATCCTCCATCTTCAGCCCCTCCGGCACTTCCCAAGTCATCAGAGCCTTGCCCTGTGCCTGACGCGCCGCAATCAGTTCCGGTGTCTCTTCGACATCACGCAGCTGCGACTTGAAGTGATTGTCATAACCGGGAAACGGTGTATGCTTCATAGGTACACTCTCCTCTCCTGTGCGAACCTCCACCCCCAGGGCAAGTTCGCGCCAAAATATTTACAATCGTCATTTTATCATGACATTTCTCGCGTAGCCATGCTTATTTCCCCAAATAT
>JAJQCL010000105.1 GCA_021202715.1 Lachnospiraceae bacterium | reverse complement strand
ATCCGGATCTGCCGCCTGTGCCGGTTCATTGCCCGCATTCAGCTCCCGGCGGTTCGCCGTGACGACCTCAGACTGCCCTGCATCTGATGCATGAACGAATCAAACCGGCTCCGGGAATCTTCCATCGAATGAGAAATAATCGTCTGCAGGTTCTTCAGGGCACTGTCCGTATACTGCATCGCGCCTTCACGGATGTTGTTGGCGTCGGTCACCGCGTTGTCAATGATCTGCTGCGCCTTCTCCTGCGCATCGTCTACGATGCCCTGCGCCTGCTGATACGCCTGCTGCATGATCTCGTGCTCGTTCACCATCTCGCTGGTCTGCCGGTTGGCCTCCGCGATCATGGCATCCGCCTGTGACTGCGCTTCCTGCAGGATGGCATCCCGATTGGCAATGATCTTCTGATACTTCTTGATCTCCTCCGGTGTGCGCATCCGCAGCTCCACCAGCATCTCGTCGAGGACGTCCTTCTCCACGACCAGCTTCTTGCTGCCGGAGAAAGCCTGGGGCTTGCAGCTGTCCAGATACGTCTCAATCTCACCAATAATCTGTTCGATCTTGCTACTACTCATTCTTGTCTGTCCTTCCTGTCCCCGTCTGCCTCGCGGAGACTCCTGCATCTTTCCTGTACCAGCGGCACGATCTCCGGGGGCACGAACTGGGAGATCTTTCCCTCATAAAAAGCCACCTCCCGGACCGTGCTGGAACTCAGGTACGCATACCGCAGATCCGTCGTCAGGAAAATCGTATCAATTCCTGGACACATCGTATGGTTCGTCTGTGCCATCTGAAGCTCATATTCAAAATCCGTCACGGCCCGCAATCCACGAACCACGACCCGCGCGCCCACCTGCTTGGCGAAATCCACCAGCAGGCCGTCAAAGGCGCGCACCTCCACATTGGGAATGTGCGAGGTCACGCTACGCAACATTTTAACACGTTCATCCGCGGAAAACAACGGTTTTTTCGCGTTATTACACAAAACTCCCACGATCATTCTGTCAAAGATCTGTGAAGATCTTTCAATAATATCCAGATGCCCGAACGTGACCGGATCAAAGCTCCCCGGATAGATGCCGATCTTCGGATGCTCTTCTCTTTCCATAATGCATTATTCCCCTTCGGTGTATCTTCTCAGAAATACATGCTGATTTGTCTTATATTCTTTAAAACGAAACATCTCAAATCCCAGCTCTTCCACGTAGGAAAAATCCGTCTCCAGATTTGCTTCCACGATGATCGTCGTATCTTCTGTTGCCAGAGAGGAAGAGGACAATCGCATCAGCACCTGCTTCTCCCATTCCTGCCCGTAGGGCGGATCCATAAAAATAATGTCGTAGGATTTTTTCTCCCGTTCCAGTCTTGTCAGCGCCCCCAGGACATCCATCGGCAGCAGCACAGCTCCCGACTCCAGGCGGGTGTGCGCCAGATTCCTGCGGATACACTCCTGCGCCCGGCGGCTGTTCTCCACAAACGTGCTGTGGCGGGCTCCGCGGCTTAACGCTTCGATGCCGATGGCGCCGCTTCCGGCAAACAGATCCAGGAACTCGCATCCGCCAAGCTCCGGCTGTAAGATATTAAACAGGGTTTCCTTGATCTTGTCGGACGTAGGCCGGGTGTCAAGTCCCGGCACAGTGACCAGCTGCAGTCTGCGGGCCGAGCCTGCAATAACTCTCATACCAGATTCCTCGTATTTCTTTTAGTTGAAGCCATACAGCCTCTGAGAGACCTTATACGCCACCTCGGAGATCTTACGGCCGCCGCGTCCCGGCAGATTCATGGTCTGCCCCATCAGACGACGCCGCAGCTTCCGGTAAATGGCCGGACGCGTCTGCTTCAGGTATGCCCACAGTTCATCCTTTTTCTGCAGATTTTCTTTTGTATGCGAACGGATGAGCATGATCGAGGAAACTGTCATCATGATCTCCAGATAGCTCATCATGTACTTCCGCAGGCGTTTATCCCGGATCTCCTTCAGATCATAATCGTCGATCATCTGCCGGTTGACCCGCAGTTGCTGATCCACGCGGGAGATCATGACCTTCTCGTTGACCGACTGATCCTCACGGCCAATGTAGTAACGGTAAAAATTCACGTCCAGATAGTACAATTTCTTTACATGAGGAAGCGGATGGTACACGAAAATATTATCCACATAGAAGGTATGGGCGGGAAGCTCCAGCCCACACTCCCGCAGCATGCGGGTCCGGTAGATCACCGAATGCATCAGAATATACTGCCCCAGATGCAGGCTTCCCATCTCCGACCAGGTGAACACACGTCCCTCCGGGAAGGCATTGGCGTAGCGCATGACTTTTTTGTGCTTCGCCCCCTCCTTCTCATAGACGAAATTGCTCACCATCATGTCGATGTTCTCGCCTCCGGCGATCAGATCCTCCAACGTGTCAAGGATCTTTTTATAAGCGGCCTGGTTCACCCAGTCGTCGCTGTCTACCACCTTGAAGAACAGCCCCGTGGCATGATTCAGACCGGTCGTCACCGCCTGGCCGTGACCGCCATTTTCCTGATGAATCGCGCGCACCTGATCGGGATAGCGTTCCGCATAAGAGTCAGCGATCTCTGCCGTCCGGTCCTTCTGAGATCCGTCATCGACAATAATAATCTCCACTCTGTCCCCGCCGGGCAGGAG
>JAJQCL010000222.1 GCA_021202715.1 Lachnospiraceae bacterium | reverse complement strand
GCGGGCAGATTACCTATACGGTGACTGCGGCGGACGCTGAGGGCAACACGGTCACTGTCAGCGATTATCAGTCTTCGGCGAACACACTGTCCGGGTGGAAGGAGAATACGGATGTGTGGACCTCCGCACAGTTTAAGTTCTCCACGGATGCCAATTATGTCGCCTGATTCACCTAAACGGATCTGGCGGGGAATTCGGTAACCTGGAAGAACGATTATTATACGGTGGATAAGACTGCTCCGACGGGGACGGTCAGTGTTGGCAGTCTGGGAAGCTGGTCCTCTTTCTCGGGTAAGATTACCTTCGGCCTTTTCTCCCGGAAGAGCCAGAGGGTGAGGATCACAGCCGATGATGCGATCTCGCCGGTTCAGAGCATTTCCTATCTGACAGCGACCGGAAAGATGACGAAGACGCAGCTGGCAGCTTCGGACAAATGGAAGAAATATTCTCCTTTCGTACGGAAAGCCAACCGGCAGTTTATCGTTTATGCGAGGATCGTCGATGCGGCCGGGAATGTCACGTATCTGAGTTCTGCCGGCGTGGTGCTTGATAGCGCAGCGCCGGGGCCGGAGATCACGATCACGGTGGACGACGCCGGAAATGGCATATACAACGGGGATGTGCCTTTTACGATACAGGTGACCGATCCAACGAGGGGCGGCACGTACGCCGGTCTGCAGTCGGTCTCCTATGAGATTCTCTGTGACGGCGAGGTGACACAGAGCGGGAATTTCGATGCCGAACTGACGCCGGCCTCCCGGCGCGTGCAGAGCCTGACGAGGAGACTGACGGTCAATGCGAAGAGGAACAATTCCAACGATGTGGTGATCCGGGTGACGGCGGTGGACAACGCAGGCAATACAGCTGCGGCGAAACAGGCTTTAAAGATCGACATCACGAAGCCGGTTATTTCCGTGACTTACAATGACATCCCCGCAGAGAATAATACGTATTATAAGGACACGCGCGTAGCGACAGTGACGGTCACCGAGCGGAATTTTGATGCTTCGGGTGTGCATTTCTCTATTGCCAACACGGATGGGACGCAGCCTGCGATCAGCGGCTGGAGTCACAGCGCCGATTCCGGCGTGTCGGATTCCGCGACGCATACCTGTACGGTGACCTTCTCGGCCGACGGAGACTATACCTTTACCGTAGAGGCGACGGACCGGGCGGCCAACACGGGCTCCTACGGGCAGACCGACCGTTTCACCGTGGACAGGACAGTGCCGGTGCTGCGCGTGAGCTACGACAACAACAATGTGACCGGCGGCAGCTATTATAATGCCGCCCGCACGGCCACCGTCACCATCCGCGAACACAATTTTGACGCTTCCGCTGTGACGGCGGCCATCACAGCCAGCCTGAACGGGCAGGGGCTTACGGCTCCTGTACTTAGTTCTTTCCATAGTGACGGAGACATACATACGGCGACCATTTCCTATACGGCGGATGCGGATTATACCTTTACGATCTCCTGCACGGATCGGGCGGGGAACGAGGCGGCGGATTATGAGACGGAGAGATTTACCGTCGACACCCGGAAGCCGGAGATCGTGATCGGGAACGTGGTGAAGGCGAACACCGGTATGGTGCAGCCCACCGTGGAGGTGACGGATCAGAATTATGTGGACGCGCAGGTGACTATCACTTTGAGCGGCGCGCACAATGGGGAGATGGAGTTATCAACTTCCGTTGCCTTCATCAATCAGGGACAGAAATTCACTTTGGCAGATCTGGCGCACGAACCGAATCTGGATGATATTTACACGCTGAAGGTGACGGCGACAGACAAGGCCGGCAACACCAATGAGGACAGCTATACCTTCTCGGTCAACCGCTTTGGTTCTGTGTACACCCTTGATGACGCCACGGCAGCGATGCTGGAGTCCTACTACATCAGCAGCCCGGTCGATCTTGTCATCGAGGAGACCAACACCAATGATCTGAATGAGAGTTGGATTGTCTGCACCAAAGACGGTGAGAACTATACGCTCGAGGAGGGTGTCCATTACACAGTGGAAAAGAGCGGTGGAGATGGCTCCTGGACGGTATATAAGTACACAATTAATAAGGAAAATTTTGCCGAGGACGGCGTCTATGTCATCACCATGTATTCGGAGGACGCTGCCGGAAATACCTCCAGCAACCAGGCTAAGGAGAAAACCATCGAATTTGTGGTGGATGCGACGCCTCCGAGCATCGTGGTCACGGGAATCAGCAACCGGGGACAGTACAGGCAGGATACGCAGGACATTACAATCGATGCGCAGGACAATATTTATCTGGCCTCGCTGAGAGTGTACATCCTCGATGATGACGGTGAGGTGCTGACATCCTACGACTTCACGGAAGAGGAGATGACCGAGAACTACGGAACGGTCGGCTATATGCTGACCAGCTACTCTGACTGGCAGACCGTGCGGGTCACGGCGACGGATGCCGCGGGCAACCAGGCTGTCAGCGAGGACATCACTGTTCTGATCAATCCCAGCAGGCTGCTACAGTACTATATGAATAAACCGATGTTCTATGGTTCTTTGGCGATATTGCTTCTGCTGGCGGTATTCATCGGCTGTTCTGTGAGCGAGAAAGGGAAGCAGGCCGGAGTGCAGCGTGTTTTGGATATTGACAAATAATTATATTATAA
>JAJQCL010000239.1 GCA_021202715.1 Lachnospiraceae bacterium | reverse complement strand
ACCGGAATTCCCGCATAGAGACACACGCCGACACCGGCCAGCAGCGATCCCCTCTTTCCAGCCGTCTCATTCTTTGCCGCATAATAACAGGGCATGACTTCTTCCCCTACGGCGAAGGAGGTAACAAAGAGGAGCAGATAGCCCAGGATCTGTCCCCATCCGCCAATCCCGGCGGTCAGGCTCAGCGTTTCCGCGGGAACTGCCTCCTGCACGGCGCTCCAGCCCCCCGCCAGACGCAGAGCAAAGGGGATCGCCGCCCCCATCCCAATCAAAATAAATAGGAAATGAATACAATCTGTCAGCACCACGCTCCACAGCCCGCCGAGGATCGCGTAGGCGGAAATAATTACTGCCACCAGAATCAGCGCCGTATTGTAATCCATGCCCAGCATGACCTCAAGGATCGAGGCCGAGACCTTCATCTGTCCCGCCGTCAGGCCAACGACAGAGACGATCGATAAGGTGCTGGCCAGAAATCCTGCCAGTCTTCCATAACGCTGTCGAAAATATTCAGGAACCGTTTTTTCCTGCGTCCGCCACAGACAAGGCGCCAGAAAATAGAGTACAACAAACGCCAGTCCGATCGACAACGGATACCAGATCGCGCTGGCGCCCCATTTTCCATATGTATTCGCCACAATACCAAGGGTCGCGCCGCCGTCCAGACCGGTTGCCGCCAGAGACCCCGCCACAAGCCAGGGGCCGAGCTGCCGTCCGGCGACGAGATAATCCGAGGTGTTTTTAATCTTTTTCGAGGAATAGACGCCTACCCCGAGTATCAGCAGCAGATACACGACAACAAAAACCACAACAAACCAGTCCATGCTCCGCCTCCCGTGTGCTTCATTGATCCGCCCTGTTCAGGCGTCTGGCCAGAGGATTCCATAGAGAGCCCTTTCATGCCTGCAGAAACAGCGCCTGCAGAGACAGCTTCTTCAAAGGACGTCTGCTGCCTTCTCCAGGGAGGCCGCAATCACCGCATCCATATCATAATACCGGTACTCTCCCAACCGACCGCCGAAGATCACTTTCTTTTCTGCCTCAGCCAGTTTGTGATATTCCTCATACAGCGCACCGTTCTTCTCATCATTCACCGGATAGTACGGTTCATCTCCTGGCTTCCACTCAGAGCTGTATTCCCGGCTGATGATCGTCTTCGGGAGATCATTTCCCTGTTCATCCTTGCCGAACTCGAACCACTTATGCTCGATGATCCGCGTCCAGGGCGTTTCGCGATCGGTATAGTTCACTGCCGCATTTCCCTGGAAGTTCGGTTTGTCCAGAACTTCGGTCTCAAAGCGTACAGAGCGATACTCCAGATGACCCAGAGAATAATCAAAATAGGCATCGATCGGCCCCGTGTAGACCACCGTCTCCGCCAGTGCGTCCAGCTCTGCTTTCTGCTCCAGGTAATCCGTATTCAGACGCACCTCGATGCCGGAAAGCAGATTCTCCACCAGCTTCGTATAACCGCCGATCGGGATCCCCTGATACAGCGCGTTGAAGTAATTGTTGTCAAAGGTCAGGCGAACCGGCAAACGTTTAATGATGAACGCGGGAAGGTCTTTGCAGTCCCGGCCCCACTGCTTCTCTGTATAGCCCTTCACGAGTTTTTCGAAAATATCCCGGCCCACCAGAGAAATAGCCTGCTCCTCGAGATTTCGCGGCTCTCCCTGAATCTCCGCCCGCTGCTCGTTGATCTTCGCTTCCGCCTCCTCCGGCGTCACGACGCCCCACATTTTGTTGAAGGTATACATATTGAAGGGCATGGAATAAAGCTCTCCGTGATAATTCGCCACCGGTGAATTTGTGAAGCGATTGAACTCCGCGAAGCGCGTGATGTAGCTCCAGACCTTCTTATTATTCGTATGGAAAATATGTGCGCCGTACCTGTGAACATGGATCCCTTCGATCTTTTCCGTATAAATATTGCCCGCCACGTGCGGACGCTTATCGATCACAAGAACCGATTTCCCCCGCTCCTTCGCTTCACGGGCAAACACCGCGCCATACAGGCCGGTGCCTACTACCAGATAATCGTACATACTCGCTTCTCCTTTTTCGCATATCAGGCGGCTTTCGGCCGCTTACCACAATATACCATAAAAGTGTGGATTCGTCACTGTGGAATCCACACTTTTTGTTCGTGGTCAAACCCATTCTTTTCCATTATAATATAAAGACCGCAAGAGGCAAAAAGCAGAAACAGAACGCAGGCATCGCAGGATTCCCCCTTCAGGGCCTTCTGATTCATAGTCTCGAGAAGCGCAGCAACATATGAAAAGAGGTTCCCATGCTCCAACGATTAAAGATCATCCGCCGCCATCTGCATTTCTCACAGGAACAGGTGGCCGCTCATCTGCACATTTCCCGGCAGGCCTACGGCACCTATGAGAGAGGCGAGAGGGAACCGTCTGCCGCCCTTCTCGCCGCTTTCTGCGATCTGACCGGCATCAGTCTGGATTACCTTCTGGAGCGGGAGGACATCCTTCCGCCGATTCCCCTCTCGCCCGAGGAAGAGGATCTTCTGCGTATCTTCCGGAGACTGGATGCCCGTGGGCAGGAATATATTTTCAGACAGGCGGAGTATGAAGAACAGCTGAGCAGGCATTTCTCCGAACGATCCTAGGGGCGGGTAGGGGGCGGGGTTGCGC
>JAJQCL010000256.1 GCA_021202715.1 Lachnospiraceae bacterium | reverse complement strand
CCTCCAGCCTCCGCAGACCGGCGACCGCCGACACGGGCAGGGAGAAGCAGATGGCGCCGGCCCGGGTGCCGGTCCCCGCCTCGCGGCTGACCGCCTGCATGATGGCGGCCTTCTCCTTCGCCCCGGCGACGATGTAGATCACGTCCTTCTCCGTCCCCAGAGACACGCCGAAGAATTTCTCTGTCCCTGCGGCCCCGGTTCCCCGCGCATGCAGGATCGTGCCACCGGCGGCGCCCGCCGGTCTGGCCGCGTCCATGACCATGTCCGCAAAGCCTTCATTTAAAATGATGATGATCAGTTCGTAGTTAAAATTCATATCCGGTACTCCTCCGCTGGGAACATTGCCGTCCGTCATATAGGCCAGTGTACTGCCGCCGCCCACGCTCTTCACGGGGACGGCCACCAGAATGCCGTTTCCGGGAATGTCGATATACATCTTTCGCTTGGCTTCCCGGAAAACCTGCTTCATCGCGTCGCGCCCGGCAGCGGCGCTGACGACGGCCTTGCCTGTACGGTCCAGACCGTACAGGGATAGCTGCTCGGAGGTAGCGGTGCCGCGAGCCAGTGTCGTCAGCACCAGATTGGCTCCGCTGTCGCGGCAGAGCCCGGCCAGTTCATCAGCCCGGTCCCGGTCTACAATGCCAAGGATATAATAAAGCTCCAGTTTATCTCACCTCCCACAGTTCGATGATCTCATCGTCGGCATACTGCGGCAGAGCCTTGCCGCTCTCCGCACGCCGCGTCCTGAACACGTAGAGAGCACCCATCCCCTGTACAGTGATCAGCGGCATCATGGCCACCAGCGCCACCAGACCGAAGGCATCGGTCATGACATTTCCCCCCAGCGCCGCCGTCGCCCCCATGGCGAAGGGCAGCATGAATGTAGCTGTCAGAGGTCCGGAAGCTACACCGCCGGAGTCGAAGGCAATGGCCGTAAAAGTATCCGGCACGAGGAAAGTCAGAGCCAGCGCCGCAGCGTAGCCAGGGATCAGGAACCATAGAATGGAAATGCCGGTGAGTACCCGGATCATGGAGAGTCCCATGGCCAGCGCGATGGCGATTGAAAGGCACATTCCCATGGCCTCCCCGGAAATGGCTCCGGCACTGAGCTCCTCCACCTGCCGGTTGAGTACGTGGACCGAGGGCTCAGCGCGGATGATAAACCAGCCCATAACCATGGCCAGAGGGATGAGCAGAGCGGCATAGCGGCTGCCCCCGAGGGAAGTACCCAGCACATAGCCCAGAGAAGAAAAGCCCACATTGGCTCCTGTCAGGAACAGCACCAGCCCGACATATGTATAGACAATACCGATGAGGATACGGATCAGGGAGATTTTCTGTAATCTCAGAGAAATGATCTGAAAAGCCAGGAAAAAAGCGAAGATGGGAAGCAGCGCCAGCGCTACCTCCTCCATGTACTCGGGCAGTGCCGCAAGATACCCCCGCCCCAGCAGGACGGAGTTTTCGAAGTCTTGAATGATCGTCTCCGCACCGCTTCCTGCGCTGTTCTGATAGAAGAACCCCAGGATCAGCACGGCCAGCACCGGACCGACGGAACAGAGCGCCACGAGGCCGAAGCTGTCGGACTTGGCCTTCTCATCGCTTCGCAGGGATGTGACGCCCACGCCCAGGGCCATGATGAAGGGCACTGTCATGGGGCCGGTTGTCACGCCGCCGGAATCGAAGGCCACCGCCAGAAAATCCGGATCAGAAAGCGCCGCCAGAATGAAGATCACCGCATAGCAGCCCAGAAGCAGCCAGCGCAGAGGGATTCGCAGCAGGATCCGCAGCAGACTGACAGCCAGAAACAGACCGACGCCCACGGACACCGTCAGCATCAGTACATTCCGGTCGATTCCCGGCACATAGGTCGCCAGCACCTGCAGATCCGGCTCTGACAGCGTCACCGCCACGCCCAGGGCAAAGCCCAGAACAAGGATAAACCACAATTTGCGGGACTGCGTCATTTTCGTCCCGATGTGCGTGCCGATCTGCGTCATGGACATATCCGCCCCCAGGGTGAAGAGTCCCATGCCGACGATCAGCAGCAGGGAACCGATGAGAAAGGACAGCAGCAATCCGTTGCTCACCGGGATCAGAAAGAGGCACAGCACCGCGACAATGAGGGTGATCGGCAGCACCGAGGCCCCCGCCTCCTGATGTTTCTCCCGTATGATTTCTTTGCTCTGCAAATCATCACTCCTTCCTGTCAGATTCTATCGGCCTCTTTCGCGGCAGGTTTTATGTTTTTCCTGCACCCACTTTGGCAACCCTTACTCCCACGACATATGCAGCTTTCTTCCCTTGGTTGCACAGTCTGAAAGATACAGATTAATCAGGGTCTGATAAGGAATGCCGGACGCTTCCGACTCTCTTTTAAAATAATCAATCGTACTTCTGTCAATATTTATCGTGATCTGCTTTTTCTGCCTGTTGGAATAAGGGTTTCTCCTCGGATTTAAATTCTCAATATCATATTCATCTTTCATCACCATAACCTCCATTCCATTCATAGTATACGTTTTTCTCACGGGCTGTCGCCTCTCTTGCCGATATGATTCTGATCGCATCGTTCTTCCGATAGCAATGGCTGACAATGCAAATCTGCACATTCTCCGCATAGCCTATGATCAGGAATCTTTCCTCATTGATCGAATGCTCCGGATCATCGAAAAG
>JAJQCL010000128.1 GCA_021202715.1 Lachnospiraceae bacterium | reverse complement strand
GACTATCCTCCTTGATGACATCCGCCACGGCAAGAATTCCCAGAAGCCGTCCGTCCTTTGCGAAGAAGAGCGGCGTCTTGCCATCCTCCGCCAGCGCCTCAGACTGCACACGCATGCTGTCGGAGATCTCCGTCTGTGCGCTCATGAAGGCATAGCTGCCTCCCAGGAGCTCCCCGCCCGCCAGACGGGCCGAGAGGCCATTTCCGGGCAGGGCCTGAAAATCTGTCACCTCCGCACTCTCCGTCCCCTGTTCCTCTGCATAGAGGCGCACGGCCTTCGCCAGCGGATGCTCGCTCTTCTCTTCCAGCGCATTGGCAAAATAGAGCAGTTCGCCTGTCCCGATGCCCTCCGCAGCCAGCACATCCGTCACCCGGGGCTCGCCGCTGGTGATCGTCCCTGTCTTATCCAGAGCCACGATCTGCACCTTCCCGGCCTCCTCCAGCGAGACTGCCGTCTTAAAGAGGATGCCGTTCTTCGCGCCCATCCCGTTGCCCACCATGATGGCCACCGGCGTCGCCAGTCCCAGCGCACAGGGGCAGCTGATGACCAGCACGGAGATGCCGCGCGCCAGAGCGAAGCCGAAGGTCTGCCCCACGGCCAGCCACATCACGATCGTGACCGCGGCGATGGAAATAACCGTCGGGACGAAGATCCCGGAGACCCGATCCGCCACCTTGGCAATCGGCGCCTTGGTCGCTGCCGCGTCGCTGACCATCTGAATGATCTGTGAGAGCGTCGTATCCTCTCCCACCCGCGTAGCTTCGCAGCGCAGATACCCGGACTGATTCAGCGTCGCCGCGGAGACCGGATCTCCCTCCGCCTTATCCACGGGAATGCTCTCCCCAGTCAGGGCGGACTCGTTGACCGCGCTGTTTCCTTCGAGGACCCGTCCGTCCACAGGAATCGTCTCGCCGGGGCGTACTGCAAAGACATCGCCCTTCGCCACCTGCTCCACCGGAACCTCGATCTCCTGACCGTTCCGGACGCCCCGGGCCGTAGGGGGCGCCAGCCGCATCAGCCCCTTCAGGGCGTCGGTGGTCTTCCCCTTCGAGCGCGCTTCCAGCATCTTTCCGACGGTGATCAGTGTCAGGATCATGGCCGCCGACTCAAAATAGAACTCGTCCATGTACGCCATAACCGCATCCATGTCGCCCCGCACCTGCGCGCCGGTCATGGCGAACAGCGCATAGGTGCTGTAACCGAAGGCCGCCGCAGAGCCCATCGCCACCAGGGTATCCATATTGGGCGCCCGGTGGATCAGCCCCTTAAAGCCGCTGATGAAAAACTTCTGATTAATGACCATGACGATCCCCGCCAGGAGAAGCTCCAGCAGTCCCATCGCTACATGATTCCCCTCAAAGAAAGCCGGAAGCGGCCAGCCGAACATCATATGTCCCATGGAGAAATACATCAGCACGATCAGGAAGCCCAGCGAGGCAATCAGCCGCCTCTTTAATACCGGCGTCTCGCGATCCCGGAGTGTGTCCTCCTCCGCCGCCGGGGACGACGCGCTCCGGGCAGCCCCCTTCCGGCTGGCGCCGTATCCGGCCTTCTCCACAGCCTCGATGACCGCCGCCTCCGAGGCCGTTCCCTCCACACCCATGGAATTCGTCAGCAGGCTGACCGAGCAGGAGGTGACTCCCGGTACACCCGAGACCGCCTTCTCCACCCGGGCGCTGCAGGCGGCGCAGCTCATGCCGGTTACCGTATATTGTTCCATTGTCGAGTCTCCCTTCATTCTTATGTTCAAGGATGCATGATCACAGCAGACTCCTCCCTCCGGTCTGACGTTCGTGCTTTGGCTCATTCTCAGCTTTCCGCAGACCTGAAATGACATCAATCATTCTCCAGTCTTCCCGCGAGGTCAGCGAAATATTCCTTCCTGCCAGAGGCCGCTGCATCCCCTCATATCTGGAGACATTATATACCCCCATCGGGTATATTGCAAGTCCTTTTATGGAAAACAGAATAAATCACGGACAGTCACCGGGTACACAAAAGAAAGTACACCCTCACCGCAGGCTGTTCTCCACACACAGAGTTCCCCAGCCAATTTGTCGATTCGGGACTGCGTAGCCTGACAGAGGCTCCGCGCCCCGGATGAGCCGCGCTTTCAGGTTCTCCCCGTAGCAAAAGGGATCATGCCCCCGGACGATGCCCCATTCCATGAGGAGAGCCGCCGCGCCGGTGACAAAGGGAGCCGCGAAGGAAGTCCCCGTCCAGCTCCGGTAGCCTCCTCCGGGCGCCGCCGCCGTGATATCGACGCCCGGC
The DNA here is from genome assembly GCA_021202715.1 of Lachnospiraceae bacterium. Classification (GTDB taxonomy): domain Bacteria; phylum Bacillota; class Clostridia; order Lachnospirales; family Lachnospiraceae; genus UBA3305. The sequence continues at coordinate 411 of JAJQCL010000128.1, read as the reverse complement.
GCCGCCAGATCCGGCTTGATCCGCCCGGTCAGCCGCGTATAACCATGCCCCGAAAAGGAGGCCGGCTGACGCCGCACCGGATCCCAGGCTCCGACAGCAATGGGCGCTGCAGCCGCCGATGGAATCGTCAGCGTCGTATCCGATGCAGGCCGCAGGAAACGGGTGGCGGTTCCCCGCACCTCACTCCCAGGCAGAAAAAGGTCGTAACGCCCCTGCACGATCTGCCGCGGAAGCAAACGAAACCGCCAGATCCCCGGTGCGATCGTATCCCCTGTCTCTGCCGGAAGCCACTCCCACAGGAAATCCTGAGACAGACGATACGGCGCCGCTCCTCCGGCACAGGCCAGCACCCGGGTCCCGCCCCAGCGCCAACTGTGATACTCCCCCGCCTGTTCCAGACTCCCCCGAGTA
>JAJQCL010000034.1:24099-43708 GCA_021202715.1 Lachnospiraceae bacterium | reverse complement strand
ATCCGAAACATGCTTGACGAGCAAACCGAAAAGCGATACACTTATGCAATAGATGCATAAATAAAGTCGAGGGGAAATTCCTATGAATATTGATTACATCCGCGAATTTGTTGTTCTGGCGAAGCTGAAATCTTATACAGAGGCGGCCAACGAGCTGTTTATTTCCCAGTCGTCGCTCACCCGCCATATTCAATCCATGGAACAATATCTGCAGGTGCCTCTTTTTATCCGTTCAACCAGGACCATCGCCCTTTCAGAATTCGGCGCCGTGTTTTTACCCTATGCCCAGGAGATTGCACAGATTCAAAAAGAGTACACCGACGCGATCAACATTGTGCTGGAAAAAGATCCCGCCACCCTGCATCTCGGATATACGGCGACACTCTCTGAATTCGGTCTGCTGTCCTGTTTATCCAGGTTTCAGAGACAGCATCCTTCTTATAAGATCCGTATGACAGAGGGACTTTCGAACGAAATCACCGATATGCTCTATAAAGGCATTTTCAATTACGCTTTTATATGGAAACCTCTGGAAATTCCTGAAAATATTGGGATTCTGCCTGTTTTAGAAGATGAAGTTGTACTGGTTGTACCGAGCGAAGAAAAATTTGAAGAACGCATCAGCCTGAAAGAACTGCAGGCACAGGAATTCATATTAAACAAACTCTTGTTTGCCAAAGATCCCGTCATCAACGCCCACATTCAGGATAAGCTGCCGCAGTTTAAAGTGGCTCTGACAAATATTATAGGATTTCGTCCATCCACCCAGATCGATCTCGTCTCCAATCATCTCGGCTACGCATTAACCAATAAACGCACAGCGCTCTCTGTGGCCAATGAACATGTCCGAATCGTGGAAATCTATCCTCAGATATCCTTATCTTTCTGCCTGATGTATAATAAAGTGCCAAACAGGAACATTGCAGAGCAGCAATTCCTGCGATATGCCGTAAAACATATGGATAACATGGACTCAAACGCTTCTTGACGCCCCTATACTCATATCCTATAATGCAACTACAGAAAATAAAGAGATCTGCATCCTTGCCTGTCGTTATCATTATGATGATATATAAGAGGTATCCTATGACCCGAAAAAAATGTTTTCTTATTTTGTTTCCCCTGCTCTATGTTCCGCTGAACGAAGGGATTTTCAGCCTGTTTCTGAACCAGGGGATCAGTATTCATAAAGTCACCTTCTCGCTTCTGGCCGGTTTCTTCCTGTACTGGTTCGGACAGCTGACCAGAAACCGGCGGCGTGCCTGGCTTATGCAGACCCTCTGGGCGATTCTCTACACCATGATCTATTGTGTTCAGGTCTGTTACTACACGCTCTTCGGGACGCCCTTTTACCTGAAATCTCTCTCCGGCGCCGGGGACGCCATGGGGGATTTCTTCCAGGTCGTGATCGACACGGTCCTCAGCACGGCCCCGGCCCTGCTGCCGATGATCCTGCTCGCCCTGCTCTGGCTCATCGTCTACCGCCGGGTCTTTCTCACTGAGCCCTACGAAGAACGACGTGCCTGGCGTTCCCTTCTGCTCTTCACCATCTGGCTGTGTCTCACGCTGGGCGGCGGAATCCTCGACTACAACGGAGCCACCAGCGCCAGCTACATGCTTCTCTACGACTTCGTCCCCACGGAATCGGTGCGGACCTTTGGCATGCTCACGACGGCCATTCTGGACATAAAATACAACATCCTCCATCTCCAGGCCACACGCCAGGAAACGGTTGTCCTGAACATGGATGAGATCGAGGTAGAGACTGCCAGCGATACTGACAGGACGACGGAGAGCACAGGTTCCGAGGAGAGCGAGGTTTCCGTTTCTGAATCCTCCGCTGCGGAAACCGCGGAAGCGCCGGATCAGGAAGGCGCGGTAGAACCGGCGGCGATCGAATCTGACAGTTCCTCCGAGCAGAGCGGTCATGATAATGTCACAGTCGACACCACGGAATATTCCTCCGATCTGTACAATGTCATGGACATCGATTTCACCAGGGAGATCGTCAAGGAAGACGAGGACCTCATCGACACCGAATATGCCGACATGAATTCGTATTTCTCCTCTCAGACTCCCACGGCGAAGAATGAATACACAGGCCTGTTCGAGGGCAAGAACCTGATCCTCATCACGGCCGAAGCATTTTCCAAATATGTGATCGACCCGGAGCTGACGCCGACGCTGTATCAGCTCTATTCAGAGGGCTTCCAGTTTGAAAATTTCTACACCCCCATCTGGGGCGTCAGCACCAGCGACGGAGAGTTCGTCGCCACCACGGGTCTGATCCCCAAGGCCGGCGTCTGGAGCTATACGGAAGTAGCGGACAATTACATGCCCTTCGCCTTCGGCAACCAGTTCAGCAAGCTGGGCTACCTGACTCTGGCGTTTCACAACCATTCATATACATACTACAACCGCAACCTGTCCTATCCCAACATGGGTTATGAGTTCTACGCAAAGGAATATGGTCTTGATCTGACCGACACCTGGCCGGAATCCGATGTGGAAATGATGCAGCAATCCGTCTCCTATTATCTGAATGACGACGATGATACGCCGTTTCATGTCTACTACATGACCGTCAGCGGCCATCTGGAATACAGCTGGGAGTCCAATGCGATCTCTGCGAAGAACCAGGATCGAGTCGCAGATCTGGAATACAGTGAGGAAGTGCTGGCTTACATCGCCTGCCAGCTGGAGCTGGAGGACGCTCTGACAGAGCTGTTGAATTCTCTGGAAGAAGCCGGTGAACTGGAAAATACGGTGATCGCGCTCAGCGGCGACCACTATCCCTACGGTCTGACGACGGAGCAGTATGCCGAGCTGCGGGGGGAGGAATTCGACGAGACCTTCGGCCTCTATGAAAATACCTTCCTGCTGTGGAGCGCTTCCATGACGGAGTCCGTCTCCGTGGATACGTATTGCTCCAGCCTGGATATCGCCCCCACGCTCTCCAACCTGTTCGGCCTGGAATATGACTCCCGGCTCTACATCGGCACGGATATTTTCTCCGGTACCTCTCCGATTGTCTGCTTTCAGGACCGCAGCTTCATCACGGACCGGATCATGTACGACAATACCAATTCAAAGATCATCCAGCTGGATGACGGAGAGGTCTCCGAGGAATACCTGGCGGAGTGCATCGCCGTCGTGAAGAATAAATTTTACTACTCCGCCAAGATTATCGAACTGGATTATTATGGGTATCTCTTTGATGAGAGCGGAGGGGCAGAGGACTGAAACCATCTGCATGTGTAGGCAGTCATGCGCCCGGCTCAAAAGCGAGTTCCGTGCATTCGTATTCGGAATGCATATTTCGCCTGTTTCAGGAAATACTTGTCTTTGAAAAAGATTGGAAGATTGGGAGGTCCGCCATGAGCCGTCAGCTCTCCATGTTAGAAGACATCTGCCTGAATTCCGCTCGCAGGATCCAGCACATTCCCATGCTGGCCGCCCGCTGCGAGGATACCCGTTTTACGGGCATTTTGAAGAAACAATGGGAAGAATACTGCGAGATCCACGAGGAGGCGCAGAAGCTCCTCAGCTGGAAGGGCGGCGGGGCGCCGCAGAATCCGGAGATTTCCCGCCTCAGCACACAGGCGGCCACCAATCTCCGCACGCTGACCGACCGCTCGGTCTCCCGTCTGGCCGAGCTGCGCATTCTGGATTCCTCCCGGGGGCTGACCGATGTGACCCGTTCGCTTCACCAGAAACAGGCCCCGGACGCGGAGCGGCAGCTGGCAGAGCGCCTGCGCTCCCTGGAGGAGACGCACATCCGGGAGATGCGGGAGTATCTCTGAAAAGTTGATGATACGACGGATTGCTCCGTGCTGAAGCGATGCTCAAATCACATAGTTATCCGCGCCGAGATTCGGATTCTCCAGGTCGGCCAGGGTGATTCCTTCAAAGTAGTCATCCACCAGCCGGTCGAAGTCCTCCCACAGTTTCAGAGTCTTACACTCGGCCATCCGCGGACAGCTGTTGCGTTCCTCCTCCAGGCAGGCCACCGGCGCCAGAGACCCTTCGGTCACCTTTAAAATACTTCCGATTGTATATTCCTCCGGGCGGCGCGCCAGGCGGTATCCTCCGCCCTTCCCCCGCAGAGAGACGACGAAGTGGTTTTTGCTGAGTGTGGAGACGATGGACTCCAGATATTTTTCGGAGATCTCCTGCCGCTTCGCGATATCCATCAGAGGGATAAAGGTTCCATTGTCGTGCTCCGCCAGATCAAGCATGACACGCACTGCGTATCGGCCTCTTGTAGAAATTTTCATAAGAACCCTCCTTCTTCTATTAACATAGTTTACCACAAGGTTAATATATATGTAAAGCAATTCCTGTTTACTGTAACAAAAAACGGCCTCCCGCGGGAAGCCGTTTTTCCGGGTCTCTGCCTTAGTGGCAGCCATTCGCTTTGCATTTGTAATACGCTGTGGGGTCTGTGGGATCCCAGGTATGGCTCGAGGAGAGCTTGTAGGCGCTCGGTTTGCCGAAGGGACCGGCCGTACTGCTGCTGTAAATGGTCACCTTAGTGCCCAGCTTGCAGTTGTCGTAGATCCACTTGGCGTCCCCGGCGGTCAGACGCACGCAGCCGTGGGAACAGGTGGTTCCCAGCTTGTTGTACGCGCTGACAGACAGAGACATGTTATCATTGTAGCTGTTGTAAAATACCGAGTGGAACAACACGCCGCCGGTGATCCGCGTACACCACTGTCCCCAACTGGGTCCCATCAGCTCATGCCACCGGTACTTGGACGGCGTCGTGAAGGTACCCGAAGGGGTCGAGCTTCCGGTCGAGCAGACAAAGGACTTCACCGGAACCACATATTGGCCGTCGTCGTCTTTGGCGTAAACAGTTACAACGTTCTGCGATTTGTTCACCTTGATATAATAGGAATCCTGCGCGCCGATGATCTCCTCCACATCCGTGATCAGATTTCCATTGCTGTCATAATACAGCTTGAGCCCGTTCTTGTACTTATAGGTGACCTTGGATTTGGCGGAAATCCCTGTCTTATCGTAATTGCCCAGAACCTTCTTGCCGCTCACCGTGCGGTAGGCCCGCACCGTATAGTAATAGGTTGTATTGACCTTAATACTGGTATCCGTGTAACTGGTCACCTTGCCGCTCAGCGTCTTCAGCTTGCTCCAGTTTCCATCCGACGTCTTGCGGTAGATGCGGTAACCGCTGGCCCCGGAGACGGACTCCCATTTCAGGACAATTTTCGCCGTGCCGTTCGCGGTCGCGCTCTTCAGTGTCGGCGCCGCCAGCTTCGGCGTACCCGTCACGCCGCTCTTATCATAACTCCCCTTGACCCGGGAATCGTCATAATTGACATAGGCGCGCACCGTATAGGTATAATCCACGCCGAAGGTAAGTTTCTTATCTGTATAGGTCAGCGTGTCGGCATCTTTGATGACCTTAACGGACTTCCAGGAGCCGCTGGAGGTCTTGCGGTACACGACATAGCCATCCGCACCGGAGACTGCTTTCCAGGTCACGGTGATCTTGCTGTAGGAAGTCCCCTTGGCACTCACCAGTTTCGGAGTGCCGATGGTCGACTTCAGCGAGCTCGCGGACACCGTCTTTCCGGTGATTCCCTCCGTATCATACGAGCTCCACACTGTCTGGCCATTGACCTTGGCATAAGCCTTCACCGTATAAGTGTAACTGGTCTTATACTCCACCGTGGTGTCCGTATAGCTGACATCCTTCAAAGTCTTCAGCTTCTGCCACTTGCCATTGCTGTCCTTCCGGTAAATGCGGTAGCCGTCCGCACCCTCTACGCTCTCCCAGTTGATCTGCAGACTCGTCTTGCCCTTCGTCACGGTGCTCGTCAGCGTGGGCGCCACGGGCGCCGCCTGAAGAGAGAGACCGGTCGAATCGTACGAGGATCTCTCGCTGCCGCTGTAGGCCCGTACCGTGTAAGTATAGGTCGTTCCGCAGGTCAGCCCGGTATCTGTATAACTGGCCTTTGTCGTACTTTTCTTGACGGTCTTCCACTCGCCGCTGCCGGTCTTGCGATAGACCCGATAGCTGTCCGCGCCGCTGACCTTCTTCCAGGTGATCTTGATGGAACTGCTGGAAACCACCTTGATGCTCTTGAGCACCGGTTTGAATTTGTTGGTCGTCGTGCTGACGCCATTTTCGTCAAAGCCGCTCGTCACCGTCTTCCCGGAAGACGTATTCGTGGCATACGCTTTGACTGTATAATAATAGGTAACGCCCGCCTTACAGCTGGTGTCCGTGAAGCTCGCTGTGGACTGTCCCGATACCTCGCCTACCTTCTTATAAGAAGTAGCGCCGGATTTCTTGCGGTAGATTCGGTAACCTTCGGCGCCATCCACTGAGGTCCAGGTCACTGTAATCGAATCCAGACCTGCCGCGGTCGCTTTCCCGAGTTTCACTGTGCTCAGGCTGGTGGAAACGGTAAGAGACGCACTGTAGGACGTTTCATTGACTGTCACAGAGGCCGTGATCGTCGCCTTACCAACCCCCACCGCCTGCAGAGTGGCCGTCTCCTCATTGCCCGTCACGGTCACAGCCTTCTCATTCGATGATGTCCAGACAAAATCCGTTCCCTCCGGCAGATCCTCAGGGGCACCCGAAAGAGAAACCGTCTGCGTTCCGCCGACGTACATGGAGGTTTCTCCCTGCATGCTCATCTCTCCGGCCGCCTGCACCGTCTTTCCTCCGGTCAGCAGGCACACGACCGTCAGGAGCAGCAGCAGAAGACACCGTAATCCCTTCTCATTTCCTTGATGATTCATTGATCCCATCCTTCCTCTAAGCCTTCCGGCTCAGGCGTCCCGCTCCGGCGTACTTCCACACCCCATGCAGAGCATAGGAGGCGAAAAAAAACAGCGACGACAGCGGACCGTAGCCCATATAGCGGTAGACCCGGTATGTCATCCCGGCCGAGTGCAGCTTGCTGCCGGATTTACTGTTTGCCGCCATGCGGTATTTCAGATATGGCCGCGGAAGCCCGGCGGCCTCCCCATATTTTTTCAAAATGCGCAGCCACATAATATAATCTTCATGGGTCTCGTCATGCTCCATGGGGAATTCCCGTGCCACATCCGCACGGATCAACACGGAGGAGCAGTTGATGCAGTTGTGGTACAGCAGTGCACGGTAGGTGATCCGTTCCTGCACCGGGATGCTCCGTCCGGTGGAAGAACCGTCCGCATGCATCAGTTCGCGGCCTGTACAGCTCAGGACTACATTTTTCCGCCGCATCACCTGCAGCTGGGCCGCCAGTTTCCCCGGCTCCCACCAGTCATCCGCATCCAGGAACGCGATATAGTCCCCGCGGGCCGCCTCAACGCCACGATTCCGCGAAGCAGCAACCCCCAGATTTTTTTCATTATGAAGACAGCGAAACTGCGGCAGGTTCGCGTATTTCGCCAGAGCCCCTCCCAGATCATCGGTTGAACCGTCGTCCACGATGATGACCTCCAGAGGGACCTTCTGAACCAGCGCCGACTCGATCGCCCGGCCGATGGTCGCCGCGCCATTATGCACCGGCAGGATCACCGACACGGTCACGTTCTCCATTCCCCTCCACCTCCATCGCGGCTATGGACAGAGGCCGTCTTCTGGCTGGGATCCACGCCCTCGGTATTCTCCTTCTGAAACAAGATCTTGAAGGTCAGCATACAGAGCTTCAGATCCATCCAGACAGAGTAGTTCTCGATATAATACAGATCCAGTTTCAGTTTATCATACGGTGTCGTGTTGTATTTGCCATACACCTGCGCATAGCCGGTCAGACCGGCTTTCACCTTCAGGCGGTAGTCGAACTCCGGGATCTCTCTGCGGTACTCTGCGGCGATCTCCGGCCGCTCCGGCCGGGGGCCCACCAGAGACATATCTCCCTTGAGGATGTTGATCAGCTGCGGCAGCTCGTCCAGGTGCAGGTTGCGGATCACATGCCCCACCGGCGTGATGCGCGCGTCGCCGCGGGCGTAGAGCCTGGCCCCTCTGGATTCCGAATCCACGACCATACTGCGGAACTTATAGATCTGAAACACCTCGCCGCCGCGGGTCAGACGATCCTGCCGATAGAAGACAGGTCCTCCGTCATACCCCTTGATCAAAAGGGCAATCACCAGCATAAAGGGCGACGCCACGGCGAGCATGAGCAGAGAGAGGACGATATCCATGGCCCTCTTCACCAGACGCTGCTCCGCAGACAGCCCCCGGTTCCGGAAGAGCTGGAGCGCCGTGTCGAACAGGTTGATGGTCTCGGAGCTCATCATCATGATGTCCGAGATCTTCGGTACGGAATAGCACAGCACGTCCCTCTCGAAGCAGTATTTCAGGAAATCATTCCGCCGCTGAGCCGGGAGATCCCCGATCATCACCGCGCTGTAGTGGTCGATCCTTTCTTTAATATACTCGTCGCTGCGCTCTTCGATGCAGACCGCTTCCCGGATGATATATTTATCCCGACGGGTAGCGATCTTCTTGATGAAGCTGCGGGGACTGCGGTCCCCGTAGATCAGCAGGATCTCCTTCGCGGGAAACAGCGCCGCGTAGATCGCCTTCGACAACACCAGCCAGAGGCAGACCGCGATGAAGTCGAACCCCGTCATCCACAGGATCGGCATCAGGTGATCGCCAAATGACCAGCGTCCGATCAAAGCCAGCTGCACATAGGTGATCGCATTGACAATTACAACTACCAGAATCTGCGAGAGAAGAACATCCAGCACACGCAGATACCCGACCTTCATGGCGCCGTACACCTTACCGAAGAAATAGATCAGCACTGCATACAGGAACAGGATCGCCCAGTGTCCCCGACGAAAGTAAAGAACACCGATGATCTGCCGCTCATGATAATACGTAAACCAGAAATATGCGTAAATTCCCGTCAGGACGGCCACGTTGAGAAAAGTCAGCAGGAACCGCACCAGACGCTTGTATTGCTCTCTTTTTTTCATAACGCACATACCATAGCAGAAATCACAGCCGGTGTCAATTGCTTACAGTTTCAGAATTTCCCCCGGCCTCCACAGTTTCTGCCGCCTGAATGGTGCGCGCTTTCTTTGTCTTGGCATAGCTGCTGTAATATTTCTTTCCGTCGACCTTCCAGTAAGAACGCACCGCGAAATAATATGTCCCGGCTTCAAGGCCTGTGATCGTCTTTGACGTCTTCGAACTCCCGACATTGCCCACCGAGGTCCATTTGCCGTCCTCCAGCTTATAGTATACACGATAGCCGCTGACGCCGCTGACGGACTTCCAGCGGACAACCGCCTGTCCGGCTGTGCTGACATCGATGCTGCGGATCGTGGGAGCCGCCGCCTTCACGGTACATGAGATCCCCGTTTTGTCATAGCTCCCCCAGACCGTCTTCCCGTTCACCTTGCGGTAGGCCTTCACCGTGTAAGTGTAACTCTCTCCATAGGTCAGGCCGGTCTCCGTATGCGTCAGGGTACTGGCCTTCTTCACAGTGGCTACCTTCTTCCATTTGCCATTCACCTTGCGGTAAATACGATAGCCCGCCGCGTTGCTGGCTTTCTTCCAGGTCAGTGTCACCGTCCCGTAAGAGCTGCAGACGGCCGACACCAGCGTCGGCGTCCCCGGTTTCGTTAAGGAAGAGGTCGCCGTAACGCCCGTCGTGTCATAAGAACTCAACACATTCTTCCCGCTGACCTTTTTGTACGCCCTCACCGTATAATAATACGTGGTGCCGGAGGTCAATCCGGTATCCGTATAGCTGACTGTCGAGGCGCCTTTCACAGCCGTGACCCGCTTCCAGGAGCCGCCTGCGGTCTTGCGGTAGATCCGGTAACCGGTCACCCCGCTGACCTTCTTCCAGGTCACTGTGATATTTCCATCGATGTCACCGGTGGCCGCGGAGAGGGTCGGTGCAGGCGGACAGCAGGTGGCCGTCAGGCCGGTCTGGTCATAGCTGCTCAGCTTTGTGATCCCGTTTTCCGTATAATATGCGCGCACCGTGTAGGTGTAGGCTGTCCCCGTCGTCAGAGATTTGATCGTATACGAGGTCTTGGTGGTCGTTCCCACCCTCTTCCACGCGCCGCTCACCTTTTTATAAACGCGGTAACCCTCCGCACCGGTGACCTTCTTCCAGGTCAGTTTTTGGGACGTGGTACTGGCCGCTGTGATCTTCGACAGCGTCGGCGCCGTCATCAGCGTCGTCGCACTGACGCCTGTCGTGTCATAGCTCCCGGTATATACGGTCCCATCCAGCGTCACATACGCCCGCACCGTATAGGTATACGACGTCAGCGCCGTCAGTCCCGTATCGGTATAACTGGTGGAGGTAACATCCGCGATCTTCTTCCATGTCCCGTCTTCATTCTTCCGATAGACGCGATATCCCTCGGCGCCGGCCGTCGCCTTCCACTTGATCTTGATACCGCCGGAGGTCGTCGCGGTTGCTGAGGAGAGCGTCGTCGTCACCGGTTTCACGTAGACCGTCACCTTCGCAGAAGCACCGCCGACTGTCACGGTGATGGTCGCCTTGCCCACGGCCACGGCAGTCACCTTGCCGCTGCTGCTCACCTTGGCCACCGAAGTATCCGAGCTCTTCCAGCTTGCGGTTCCCGACACCGTTGCCGTATAAGTGAGCGTCTTGCTCTTCCCGGCCACCAGCTTCACGGTCGTGGCGCTCGGAGTCACAGTCCCCGCCGCGCTCTCTCCATCCAGAAGCACAGCGCTGCAGGTCGTGTAGGTGACATCGTCCCGGGTCTTACAGCGGTACAGCGTGTACGGCGTCCCGCTGCGTCCCAGATATTTGCTGTAGAGCTTATCCAGCGTATAGCTGCCTCCCTCGCCATAGCGCGTCAGCTTCGTGCTGGGAGGCGTCTGTTCAATAATGTCCACATAGACCATATTTCCGTCGCTGTCATAGCCGACGTCGCTCACCATGACCACATGACTCCCGGCCAGAACAAAGGCGTCGCCGATCTGGACGCTGTAGATGCTCTGGCTGGATACCTTCGTCGCGTAGCTGGAAATCGTCCGGGTCGTCTGCCGTGAGGAAAGCCCCCAGGCCCAGGAGACAAAAGAACTGCAGTCACAGGAATAGTAGGGCGCCGTATGATTGTATGAGGATTTACTGGTATACATCAGACTGGTGACATCCGCCACCGCGGCGGCAAACTCTTCGAGCGTCGCATCCCAGGGAACATAGGCGGCATAGACCGGCTGCCCGTAAGGGAGACCCGTGTAGGTGGTTCCCGCGGTAAAATAATAGGTCGAGCTGCTGGTTCCCCACCCCGTGATGGTCTTCAGGGGTGTCCAGGTAATCTCATGCTGCTGTCTGGCCCGCTTCACCATATTTCGCTGACCGTCAGAGACGGAGGAATCGTTCAAAATCGAGGTGGTGCCGCTGGAGGTCACCGCATCGATGTCATCGACCTTCACGCCGGTCTCGGCATACTCCTCCGCATTCTCCTCACAGACCTCGCAGTCGTCGTCCTCCAGAGCCTCCGCCAGGGCGGTCACCGCGTCCACGCCGTCGCCCAGAGTATACTCCTCCACCGCCGAGGCCGGATCGCCGTCAAACAGGTCCCGGATACGAGCCTGATAATTGTCACTTCCGATCTCCAGAAGGAGATACCCGTCCGCCGTATAGAAGCTGGTCACGCCCGATGTGATGAGCACCCCGTCCGCATAGAGCTTATAGTTCCGCAGCGAACCGGTGGCCGTGATGCAGCCGTACGCGGTCGGGATAAAATGGACGATCTTCCCGCTCTCCTCCGTGAGCACGCTTGCCCCGTTCTCCCGGGTATAGAGATCTCCGTCCGACAGGTAATAAAAGGTCAGCTCACTGCTCACATACATCTCCTCGATCTCCGCCGAGGTGGTAAAGCAGGTTGTCTTCTTCCCGGTGCTGACATCATAACAGTAAACGGCCGAGCCGGAGCCCTTCGCCGTCGTATAATACACACAGTCTTCGATCACATTGATGTTCGCGGCCGCGTCCGACGTGAGCTTCGTCTCCGTGTCGCCATCCAGCGCGTAGAGGGCATCGTTCTTCTCCGTGTTGGCATAGTACACCACGTCCCCGGACGCGTCGGAAGCCAGAACGCCCCCGTTCAGTATATTCTCGCTGCAGTTCCCCAGCTCCAGAGAAGCCGCCCGCACCGTCTCCGCCCCGCACGCAAAAAGCAGAAACAGCGCCGCCGCGCAGATCATCCTCCGTATTCTCATCCTGTCGTTCTTCATTATATATGTATCTCCCGATCATTCCTGCATCCGGGTGTCGATGCAGCGCTGATTTCTCTTTCCGGTACTGACTGCAAGCGCAAAAATCCGTTGCGCAGACACTCTTTAGCGTATCACGCTTCCCGGGCCGCGTCAAGAAAGTTCCCGGCGTTCTTCACAAAAAGTTCCCGTTTCAAATGCCTGCTTTAAAATGCTGCCAACACCCATTCATCCATTTGCAAAGAATTTTAACTGTGTTATACTTACCCATATAGCATACCGTTTCATTTTGTCAAAACTGTATCACAGGGGAGCTCCGGTGCGAAAGAAAATCCCCGCGCTTCCCCAGGGAGGAAGACCACGATGAGCAGATTACGGATATCCACGCCGGATGAGGCGCAGCTGACAATCGAGCAGCTGTATCTCGATCTGGAGCGTCACATTGCCGCCAGCCCGCCCGGACTCTGTCCGGTGGATCTGCAGATTTCCTTTCTGCGCCTCTGCCATGCGCAGTCCTGCGGCAAATGCGTCCCCTGCCGGGTCGGGCTGGGGCAGCTGCAGCGGCTGATGACGGACGTACTGGAGGGGCGGGGGACGGAGGAGACACTGGAGCTGATCCGCAGCACGGCGGAATCCATCGAGATCTCCGCGGACTGTGCCATCGGCTACGATGCGGCGCGCATGGTCTTAAACGGCCTGAAGGGCTGCCGCGACGATTATCTCTCTCATATCCGGAACGGACGCTGTTCCTGCGGCATCACCCAGCCGGTGCCCTGCCGGGCGCTCTGCCCCGCAGGGGTGGACGTGCCGGGATACATCGCGCTGGTGGGCGAGGGGCGCTACGCCGACGCGGTGCGCCTGATCCGCAAGGACAATCCCTTCCCCACGGCCTGCGCCCTGGTCTGCGAGCATCCCTGCGAGGCCCGCTGCCGCCGGAATATGATCGACAGCGCTGTAAATATCCGCGCACTGAAGCGCATGGCGGTGGATCAGGCCCGGGCCGACACGGTGCTGGTGCCGGCCAACCAGCCGACAACCGGCCGGGCTGTCGCCATCGTGGGCGGCGGCCCCAGCGGCCTCTCCGCCGCCTATTATCTGGCGCTGATGGGGCATCGGGTGGAGCTCTACGAGGAGAAGCCCCATCTGGGCGGCATGCTCCGCTATGGCATCCCGCCCTACCGCTTCCCGCGCGAGCGGCTGCAGGAGGACATCGACGCCATCCTCTCCACGGGGATCCGGATCCATCGAAATGTAAAAGTCGGTTCGGATATCACGATCCGCGAGCTGCACGACAGCTTCGACGCGGTGTATATCGCCATCGGCGCCCAGACTAACAAACAGGTGGGCATCGAGACCGGCGGGAACATCCGCAAGGACACGGTGCTCTCCGCCGTGGAGATGCTGCGCAATGTCGGCATGGAGATTCCCATGGATTTCGAGGGGAAGCGTGTCGTCATCATCGGCGGGGGGAATGTCGCCATGGACTGCACCCGCACAGCCATCCGCCTGGGAGCGCAGAAGGTGACCGTGGCCTACCGCCGTCGCCGCGGCGATATGACGGCTCTGCCCGAGGAGGTGGAGGGCGCCATCGCCGAAGGCGCGGATCTGGTGACGCTGGCCGCGCCGGTGCGTCTGGAAACCGGTGCGGATGGGAGCGTTGAAGCCGTCATCGTACAGCCGCAGATCAGCGGCGCGCTGGATGCCCAAGGACGCCCGACGCCCCGGTCGGCCGCGCAGGAGCCGGTACGGATCCCCTGCGATCTGGTGGTAACCGCCATCGGCCAGGGCATCGAGACGCAGCATTTTGAAGAATTCGGCCTGAGCGTCCGTCAGGGCATCATGCAGGCCGTGGACGGCAGCCTGGAGGGAGATGTCCCCGGCGTCTTTGTCGGCGGCGACTGCGTCACAGGACCCGCCACCGTGATTCAGGCCATCGCTGCCGGGAAGGTGGCGGCGGCCAACATCGACGAATATCTGGGCTTCCACCACAGCATCGGCTGCGACGTGGAGATCCCGCCTGCGAATCTGGCGGATCGGAAGCCCTGCGGCCGCATTCATCTGCGGGAGGCCGAAACCGGCGAGCGCCGGAACAATTTTGAACAGATCGAGATGTGTATGACGGAAGAGGAAGCCCGTCAGGAAGCGGGGCGCTGCCTGCGCTGCGATCATTTTGGCTATGGAATCCTGAAAGGGGGCCGGGAAAACCGATGGTAAATCTGACAATCGACCACATTCCGGTGTCGGTCCCCGAGGGGACGACGGTAATGGAGGCGGCCGCCTCCGTGGGGATCCGGATCCCTCATCTCTGCTACCTGAAGGAGATCAATGAGATCGCCGCCTGCCGCATCTGTCTGGTGGAAATGGCCGGGAAGGAGAAGCTGATCACCTCCTGCAACAATGTGGTGCAGGAGGGCATGGAGATCCTCCCCACCAGTCCTCGGGTGCGAAAGACCCGCCGAACCAATGTGCAGCTGATTCTCTCGCAGCACGACAGCCGCTGTGCCATCTGTATGCGAAGCGGCAACTGTGCGCTGCAGGCGATCGCCAACGACATGGGCATCACCTCCACGCCCTATCCGGACGACTGGGCCTGTGAGCCGTGGAACCCGCATTTCCCTCTGATCCGGCATGCGGAGCGCTGCATCAAGTGTATGCGCTGTGTCCAGATCTGCGATAAGGTACAGGGCCTGTCTGTCTGGGATATCGTCAATACCGGCGCCCGCACGACGGTGGGCGTGTCCGGAAACGGCGACATCGAGAAATCCAACTGCGTCCTCTGCGGCCAGTGCATCACCCACTGTCCTGTGGGAGCGCTCCACGGACGGGAGGACCATGACGAGGTTCTGGCCGCGATGGCCGATCCGGAGACCGTCACGATCGTGCAGGTCGCTCCCGCCGTGCGCACAGCCTGGGCGGAGAGCCTGGGGATCCCGGCGGAGCAGGCCACTGCAGGGCGCCTGGTGGCGACCCTGCACCGGCTGGGCTTCGACTATGTGTTTGATACGGATTTTTCCGCCGATCTGACCATCATGGAGGAGGCCAGCGAGCTGCTGGCGCGGCTGGATGAGATCCGCGAGAGCGGAAAGCCTCTGTTCACCTCCTGCTGCCCCGGCTGGGTGCGTTTCCTGAAAACACAGTATCCGGACATGGTGGAGCAGCTCTCCACGGCCAAATCGCCCCAGCAGATGTTCGGCAGCGTGGTGAAGACGTATTTCGCAGAACGAGAGGGCCTCACGCCGAAAAAGATCTTCAGCGTCTCGGTCATGCCCTGCGTCGCCAAGAAGGCCGAAGCGGCGCTTCCCGGCATCAATGCCTCAGAGGGGCGGGATGTGGACTGTGTGCTGACGACCCGGGAGCTGGCCCGCATGGTCCGGGCCGACCGGATCATGGTCGAAACGCTGCAGGAGGAGCCCTTCGACGACATCCTGGGAACCTCCACCGGCGCGGGCGCGCTCTTCGGCGTCACCGGCGGCGTCCTGGAAGCGGCGCTCCGTTCCGCCTATTTCCTGCTGCAGCACAAGAATCCCGACCCGGATTCCTTCCGGGCGATCCGCGGGCAGGAGGAGACCGGCGTACGCGAAAGCGAGTTCAACCTGGCCGGTACGATGCTCCGGGTGGCCGCCGTCAGCGGTCTGGGGAATGCCCGCCGACTGATCGAACGGCTGCGCCGCGGTGAGGTCCGCTATGATTTCGTGGAGGTCATGGCCTGTCCCGGCGGCTGCGTCGGCGGCGGCGGACAGCCCATCCACGACGGGGAGGAATGGGCCTGCGGCCGGGGCGGTCAGCTCTATGACCTGGACCGGAAGAGCCCCCTGCGCTTCTCCCATGAGAACCCGGAGGTCCGGAAGCTGTATCAGGACTATCTGGGCGAGCCTCTGTCAGAGACCGCGCACCGGCTCCTTCATACCGACCACACGGCAGGGTAAACATTCTGGGAAATGAAGGGAAGAAGAAAAACTGCTTGAAATGAGCCCTTCCCTGATGTATCCTGTATGACGCACGGAACAGCCGTCAGGAACAGACGTTTTTATAAAAATCGAACACCAAAAAAAGATCAACCGGAATGCAGGTTCCGGGCAGGAGGTAAACGGAATTTATGGAAAGAGGATTGGATACCAGTGTCAAGCGCCTGCGCAAGCAGGTGTTTACCGAAGTGGCGCGGGTCGCCTTCGAGTCCACGGACATCAAGAGCGACATCGAGGCCATCCCCTACATCATTTCTTCCGGCGACGTACCGCGCTACCGGGAGAGCATCTGGCGGGAACGCGCCATCTCGTCAGAGCGGGTGCGTCTGGCCATGGGCATGAGTCTGCGCCCGGAGGATCAGCCGGTGCACCTGACCAGCGGTCTGGAGGAGAGCAACATCGCGGATAAATACTATGAACCGCCGCTGATGCAGGTCATTCCCTCAGCCTGCGACGCCTGCGTCCCCAAGCGCTACTGGGTCAGCGACGGCTGCCGCGGCTGCGTGGCGCATCCCTGTATCGAGGTTTGCCCCAAAGACGCCATTACCATGAAAGACGGCCATTCTCACATCGATGAGGATAAATGCATCAAATGCGGACGCTGCAAGTCCGTGTGCCCCTATGACGCCATCATGCACCAGACACGCCCCTGTGCCGACGCCTGCGGCGTGGGCGCGATCGAGAGCGACGAGCTGGGCCGCGCCAGGATCAATCCGGACAAATGTGTCTCCTGCGGCATGTGCATGGTGAACTGCCCCTTCGGTGCGATCGCCGACAAATCGCAGATCTTTCAGATGATCCAGGCCATGAAGCGGGGCGATCAGATCATCGCCATCATTGCTCCGGCCTACGTGGGCCAGTTCGGCCCCAAGGCCAGCCCCAAGCATATCAAGGCGGCGCTGCTGGAAATCGGCTTCAAGGATGTCTTCGAGGTGGCGCTGGGCGCCGATATGGGCGCCGTAACCGAGGCACATCATTACGTGAAGGAGGTCCTTCACGGCGACCTGCCCTTCCTGCTGACCTCCTGCTGTCCGTCCTGGTCCATGCTGGCCAAGCTGTATTTCCCGGAGACCATCGAGAGCATCTCCAACTCGCTGACCCCCATGGTGGCCACGGCACGGACCGTAAAACAGAAATATCCGGACTGCCGTGTGGTCTTCATCGGGCCCTGCGCCTCCAAGAAGCTGGAGGCCTCCCGGCGGACCGTGCGCAGCGATGTAGACTTCGTCATCACCTTCGAGGAGCTGGATGCCATCTTCGCGGCGAAGGGAATCTCCTTCGACAACTATGAAGCCTCCCAGGAGATCCACGATGCCACCGGCGCGGGCCGGGGCTACGGCATCGCCGGAGGCGTCGCGGCCGCCATCGAGAAGTGTATCAACGAATATTACCCGGAGGAGGACGTGATGATCGAGCACGCCGAAGGTCTGGCCGACTGCAAGAAGATGCTGATGCTGGCCAAGGCGGGCAAGAAGAACGGCTGCCTGATCGAGGGCATGGGCTGCCCCGGCGGCTGTGTGGCCGGAGCCGGGACCATCATCCCCATCAACAAGGCAACCATGGAAGTGAAGAAATCGGTCCGTACCTCCACAAGGCAGGTTCCCCCGAAGGAGCTGGAGGAAATCGAGCTGGAGTAGAAGGGAGGTGTGCAGTATGAAGTGCAGAAAATGCGGCGCCGAGATCCCGGATCAGGCGCTGGTGTGCGGACATTGCGGAACGTCGGTAGAGCCTTACGATTCACAGGAGCAGCGACGAAGAGAACAGGAAGCATACAGGAATAACAACCGGGCTGAGGAACGCTTCGCCAGCGCAGGCTGCGCGCGGGCTTCCCTGATCCTCGGCATCCTCAGCATCGTGTCGATCACGATGCCCTATATCACGATCATCCTCAGTCTGGCGGCCATCGCCTTCGGGGTGCTCGGGAGCCGTTCTCGGCGTCGCGGTCAGGCCATCGCCGGGATCGTCCTCGGCGTGATTATGCTTGTGACCGGCATGGTATTCCTCGTCTGTCTGTCCGCCCTGGCGCCCTACGAGGAGGAGCTGGCGAATCTTTTTTATGACTATCTGAACAGCTACACGCAGTGACACCCACGCAATGATCTGAAAAATCCCGGGTTGCCGACTTTTCGGTCCCGGGATTTTTTGTACATATGATATTCTATGATTTGAGCGACAAAAGGTATGATACAACGGATTGCGGGACCCAAAGCCATGAATACGAATGCAGGCATTCGATTCATGACCTTTTGTCCCTTGTATCATTCTATTCGCCGCTGTCCTCGGTGGCGGCTTCCTCCGCACCCTTTTCTGCGGCCTCTTCCTCCGCCTCCGTGGTTTCCTTCTTTTTCTTCGTGGTCTCCTCCGCCTCGGTGGTCTCCTTCTTACTCTTCTTCGTGGTCTCCTCCTCGGCCTCCGTGGTTTCCTTCTTTTTCTTCGTCGTCTCTTCCTCGGTCGTTTCCTCCTCGGTCGTCTCCACTTCCTTCTTCTTCGTGCCCTTGTAAATGGTCTGGCCGGAGCCGCGATAAGAGTCCGTGTTCAGCACCTCCCGGCTGACTTCGACACCATTTTCATAGACGATCTTGGTCAGCGTGGAGCGCACGGCGGGATGGACGGAGCCTTCCGTCCGCGTCTCTCCCTCGTACATGCTGGAGTCTTCCTTCTCGGTGGCCTCAGGCGTCGTATAAGAAAGCGTATCCGAAACAAATTCGATGGTCCGGCCCGCGTCCCGGGCCTCTTTCCCATAGATCGTGAAGGTCAGGGTGGCGCCGTCGGCCGAAGCGGCGATATAGATCGGATACTCCGAATCATTGGTAAAAATGAAATCCTTGCTCCCCTCGGCAATCGCGGCGTCGGATGAATAGGGGACATAGGAAACGACCATCGAGTGCGGATGTCTCTCATCGACCTGCAGCTCAGCGCGGAGCACCGCATTGTACAGCGTCGTGGAAACCTGGCAGACTCCGCCGCCGTAGGAATCCTCCGACTGTCCGTCCACATACTGGGGCGCCAGCTCATAGCCGTTGGCTGCGGTGCGGCTGAGAATCGTATCACTGACCGAGAGCGACTCGCCAGGCATCAGCACCGTTCCGTCAAGCCGCTCCGTGGCCACGCGGATGTTGGTCTTCCGGGCCGAGCTGCTCGAGGAATAGCTGGTATTGTAGGTTCCCAGAGCATCCTGAATCTGAGAGAGCGCCTCCGCTGTGCGCTCCGGCTCGGTCACCTCCACCACGGCTTCCACTGTCATCTCCGTGGATAATGACTCATCGAGCGTCTGCGTGATGGCCTCCACGGTGGCCTCCACATCCGTCGCCAGACCGTTGGTCTCCGCTGTCACAACAAACGTGCCGTTCTCGCGGGTCAGCGTGGCGTCGACGGCTTCCGTATCGTGGGAAGAGATCTCCTCCTCCACGAAGGAGGTCACCGCGTCGCTGTCATAGGTATAAGGGACTTCCCCCGT
>JAJQCL010000034.1:11690-24089 GCA_021202715.1 Lachnospiraceae bacterium | reverse complement strand
ACGCCGGGCGCTTTCATGTCTGCCGGCGTCTTATACCGGGAAATGAGCAGAGCGCTCTTCCCGAGGGAAGCCGCTGCCTCCACCGCCGCGTCCACATCCCAGGACAGGCCCAGCTCGCCGGGCGTGATCTCCGCGGTCTGCCCGTCAAAGGTGACGGTGAGTGTAGAAGACGCGATATCCTGAAATGCTTCTTCCAGAAGATCCCGGGCTTCCGCCGCCGTTTTCCCGCTCAGGTCGATCGTCTGGGCGCTGACGCCCTCCTCAATGACCGTGCTGTCATCAATCTGTACGGCGCCCTGCGCCGCCCGTGGGCTGCCGAAGGCCGCCAGAGTAATCCCCGCCAGAAACAGGGGAATGGCTACCTGCATTTTCATTGTTTTTTTCCTCCACAATTACTCCTTGACATTTTAACACTTCTGACAAATAATAGATATATACTATAAAAAACGTCTTTTTGGCCGTTCCCCGTTAGTATAACACAGTTGAAACACTTTGCAAACGGTTGTCTTTCCTGTTTCCCGGGCAACCGAAGCCACATTTTGTGAACAAGGATGTTGTTGCCGAAAACGAGGTGATGATTTCATGATACTCATAAAAAGAGCGGTTTCCGTATTCATTCTTCTGTCCCTTGTCTTTCTGTTCAGCACAGCAATGGCTGTGTCAGCCACAGCGGCAAACAGCGAAAAAACGCTGACCGTTGACATCCATGCCAGTGAGGAAGAGGGAAACACCTATCAGACAATTGCCGCCGCTATTGACTATATTAATAGAGTAATTGGGGGGGTGAAGACTGGACCATTTTCGTCAAAGCCGGACAATACGACGGCTTTGACATTCCTGCCGGACTGGACGGGCTGAGCCTTGTCACGACGGAAGATGCCATAATCAATATAACCAGTACCAGGACCGTAAATTCTACGGTGACGCTGGATGGTTTTGAGATCCTTTTCTCTCTCGATGACAGCTATGATCCGGCAGACTGGACCTCCGCGGCAGCTCTGTTCATACAGGACTCTTCCGTTTCTCTTACCGTTGAAAACTGCAGCTTTACTGGCAGCGGGACTGTCGCCGGGGAACTGGGCTA
The DNA here is from genome assembly GCA_021202715.1 of Lachnospiraceae bacterium. Classification (GTDB taxonomy): domain Bacteria; phylum Bacillota; class Clostridia; order Lachnospirales; family Lachnospiraceae; genus UBA3305. Next base: position 23,005 of record JAJQCL010000034.1, on the reverse strand, counting down.
TGCGCTGCTTGCCACAGCGTGCGATGATCTGACGGTAAAGAACTGCACGTTCAGCGGGTTTTATATGGTCATGAATTTCTTCACCTGTACGAATGTCATTGCAGATCAAAATACGGTACAAAACTGTGATCTGTTCGTCCACGGCGAAGTCTATCAGGATGTAACTCTGACTGTCACGAATAACCTCGTTACCGGGACGGAAAGTACGACCTGCGGCTCTCTGGTCGGCGATGCCGACTCAACAAATTTAACCCTTACATTATCCGGAAATACATTTACCTACGCTTATTTCGGACTGCAGAATTATTCCTCGGTATTGATGGAGAATTATCTGAGCGTTAATACCTATGATCATGGGTATCTCGTATCAGAAACCGTTGATTTCAGCGAAAAGAATGCGGATGGCTGGTGCCCCGGAACGACAACCCTGATGACCGTCCTGCCGGAAGGCGCTTTCGCGGCGGTCTGGAGCGTCAATTCTGACACGTATCCAAACCAGGCAGCGGCCATCAAAAATCCGGCGGAGCGAACCACGACCAGTATCACCTTTTCCGGCTATGGGTCGGCCGTCGGATACGGCTATACGACATTTTCACTGAACTACCTGGATGCGGGAAGTCTGACGATCTCCAAAACAGTAGAAGGAGGAGACACCGACAAGGATTTCACTTTTACCGTCTTGATCAGCACCGATGATGTGGCAGAAGCGACCGGTCTTACGCTGACCGGAACATACGGCGACGTGGAGCTGGAGGATGGCGTCGGCACGTTTACCCTATCGGACGGAGAGTCCGTGACCATTTCCGGATTGCCTCTGGGAGCCGCCTACAGCGTGACGGAGACTTCCGCCAAAGGCTATACCTCGGCCGTTTCCGACGGGTCGTGGGAAGGTGACATCGAAGAAGAAACCTTCGTGTCCTTCACAAAATATAATAAAGCCTCTACGGGGAATCCGCCGAACTTGGATATCTCGAAATCCAAGGAAGCGACTGAATTAGATGAGAACTATGAATCGGATGTGACACTCTCCCTTCCTTCCGCGAGCTATACGGGAGATCTGGATGTGGTCTTTGTACTGGACGGATCCACCAGTACCGATGAGGAGGATCTGGTCGAACAGGCGGCTGAGCTGCTCAAAAGCCTTCTGAATTATGAAAATCTGGACGTCAAGGCGGGCGTGGTCATCTTCGGCGGATCGACTCCCATTCTTTATAACAGCGAACTTCTGAATCTGGACGACACAAATTACAGCGCTCTGATCGCTGAAATGACGGACGAAGAATACGGCGAGAACACGGAAGGAAAGAAGGGCTACGGCCGCTCCGGCAGCAACCTGCAGGCCGGTGTGGAGATTGCCCGGATGCTGCTTAACAGTGATACAGCGGTAGATGAAAGTGATAAATACATGATCATCCTCACCGACGGCGGCGCGCGCACCTGGTATGACAGTGCCAGCGGTGAAGCGGTGTCCCAGACCTACCAGTACGGAAATGGAACAACGGTAGGCTGGAACCGAAATGACGATTGGTTTTATCGTTATGGTGAGTATTGGGAGTATTACGAAACAAATGGGGTTACGGTTCCGTCTTTCAGCGACGTCTGGGCGGATGGCCAGAGCGGTGAAACAATCGGGAACTATGCCATGACCAAAAGCCAGTATGAAACCGCCTCCGTCGGCGATGAAGGTGTCGCTTCGTGGAGCGAAGCCCTCACCGGTGCAGGGTATTATTCAACCTATGAAGCCGCCTGTTACTATGCGGCGACCTCCATCGTGGCCGCTTCCGACGAGTCCCATGTCATCATGGTCACGTACCCGTACTATTCTGGAACAAGCTATACGAAATTTACCGACGAGTTCAAGACCTGGCTGGAAAGCTATGTCACGCGCTATGAGAGCAGCGACGCAGAGGCCGAAACCATTTTCGCGGACGTCGAAGATGAACTCATCCAGCTGGTGGCGGCCGGCAGCGTGATCGTCGATGAGATCGGTGACAGCGTGGATGCGGAGGGAATTGCCTATGATTTTGATTTTGTCAATGATATCGACTGCCTGACCCTGACCGTCGACGGCACGGCGCTGTCTGTGACGCAGATTGATGAGTACACGTATGGCTTCGGCTCCGCAACTGGCAGCTCCGACGGCACAACCTATCCCTATGTTCTGACGTATTATCCGAACGGAACAACGTATCAGGACACATCCTATGAAGAATGTTTTATTCTGCAGATCAACGTGCCTGTTACAAAAAACAATCAGGTGCAGCTGACGTACCGCGTGAAGCTGACGAATCCGCAGACCACCGCCGGTGTTTATGGTTCATACGACCAATACGGGGAAAACAATGACGGCAGCAGCAGCTATAGTCTGTATACAAACAATGTGGCGCGGCTGTATCCGGTCGATTCCGAGGGAAACAGCGGGACACCGGAAGACTTTTCAAAACCCACAGTGTCCTATACCGTTACCAGCGTCACGGAAACCTCTGAGGCCGAAACGACCACTGACACACCGGAAGAAACCAGTTCAGAATGTGATTCGAGCGGGGAGGAAACGGAGGAAAGCAGCTCCGATTCCGACAGCTCCGGCACAGACAGCCCGGAGGACGAGGATACAGATCCTGACGACGAAGACTCCAGCGATGCAGACGCTGACAGTTCAGAGACCGGGGACACAGACGCCGACGCGGCGAGCACGGACACGCCGGAGACCGGAGATGACAGCCATCTGGCTCTGTGGTGCGTTCTGTTTCTTCTGGCCGTGGCCGGGATAACAGGGCTGGCAATCTACGGGCAGAGGCAACGAAAATAGCCCGAAGAAGATCACTTCTTTCTTCCGGCTGCAGGTGCAAAGGACCCGCGCTGTGCTTTGCACCGGGCCCACAGAGATAAAGCCCTCGAGATCGTTTTCCATAAGACGAAAAGAGAGACCGGCGGATCACTCCGTCGGCCTCTTTATATTCAGAATTTTTTCTGGAGATTTTACACCCAGCCCTGCTCCCGCATGCCCTTGACGACCTTGCGGAATCCGGCGATATTGGCGCCGGTCACATAATTTCCGGCCTGGTTGTAATCCTCGGCAGCGCCGGATACCTGATGGAAGATATCCTTCATGATCTCGCGCAGCTCCTGATCGACGCTCTCAAAGCTCCGGTGCACCCGCATGCTGTTCTGGGACATTTCCAGAGCGGACACGGCCACGCCGCCGGCGTTGGACGCCTTGCCGGGCATGAAGAGGATGCCCTTCGACTGCAGATAGTCGGTCGCCTCGCGGGTGGTCGGCATGTTCGCACCCTCCGCCACGGCGATGCAGCCGTTCTCCACCAGATCCATGGCATCGTCCAGGCCCAGTTCGTTCTGGATGGCGCAGGGCAGCGCCACGTCGCATTTCACTTCCCAGACCTTCTTGCCGTCCCGATAGGTCGAACCGGGCACCAGCTTCACATACTCGCTGATGCGGGCGCGGCGCACTTCCTTGATCTCCTTGACCACCGCCACATCGATGCCGTTGGGATCATACACATAGCCGTTGGAATCGCTGACCGTCACGACCTTTGCGCCCAGCTGCTCGGCCTTCTCCACCGCGTAAGTGGCGACATTCCCGGAACCGGAGACGACCACCGTGGCGCCGTCGATCGTTCTGCCGTGCGCCTGCAGCATCTCCTCGGCGATATACACCAGGCCGTAGCCGGTAGCCTCCGTACGCACCAGAGAGCCGCCGTAGGACAGACCCTTGCCGGTAAGAGTTCCCTCAAACTGATTGGTCAGCCGCTTGTACTGGCCGTACAGGAAGCCGATCTCGCGGCCGCCCACGCCGATGTCGCCAGCCGGCACATCCTCGTTGGGTCCGATGTATTTGAAGAGCTCGGTCATGAAGCTCTGGCAGAAAGCCATCACCTCGCGGTCTGACTTGCCCTTGGGATTGAAATTGGAACCGCCCTTGCCGCCGCCGATGGGCTGGCCGGTCAGCGCGTTCTTAAAGGTCTGCTCAAAAGCCAGGAAATTCATGCTGCTGCGGTTCACGCTGGGATGGAAGCGAAGACCTCCCTTGTACGGTCCCAACGCGCTGTTGAACTGCACGCGGAATCCGCGGTTCACATGCAGCTTCCCGTGATCATCCACCCACGGCACGCGGAAGGAGACGCTTCTCTCCGGTTCCAGCAGACGCTCCAGCAGGCAGGCCTCCCGATATTCCTTCTCGTGCTTCTCCACCACCGGCGCGATGGAATCCAGCACCTCTTTTACAGCCTGATGAAACTCCGCAGGATTCATCTGCTTCACCATCGCCATAACTTCCTGTACGTATGTCATTGTCTGATACCCTCCTTCAGAGCTCCGCAGGACCCGTTCCCGGTACGCGGCCGCTCTTATGCATTAATGCGTTATTAAGTTAATTCGTTATCAATTTATTGTGTTAAACAGTTCCGGACAACAAAAAATAAAGACTAAACCCCTTTATCTAATCTTTATCCGGAACGCCGTTGTTCCTTGTTTAGTATAGTACACATTCATATCTATGTCAAGGCCAAAATTAAATTTCTAAAGTTTGGGCGTTTGTCTGCGTAATTTTTCAAATTTGAAAATCGGATTTCTTTATCATCGGAACCATTTCCTGCGTGGAAAAAGGCTGCCGTCTCTGGACGGCAGCCCCGGCGAACTGCGGTGTTTTACTGTCCCTTCTGTTCCAGGAATTCCCGTGCGAAGGCCATCCGCGGATTCTCCCGCTCCCGGTCCTCCGCCACCTCGCTGGGAGCGTCCAGATAGAGGACGCTTCGATGCTCCGCCGCATACGGAGACCAGACCGGCCGTCCCTCTCCGTTCGGATCACCAGTCTTAATAAACTGGCACCAGTACTCCTGCATCGTCTCCGCCACAGCGTCGTCCTCCTCCGTGACGCCGGGCAGATCCCGCCAGGTCCCCAGCAGGAAATGCGTCTCATAGCCATGAAGTGCCAGCCCGTTCACCGGATTCTTCCGGCGGAAATCGAACACGTACACCGGCGCTTTGCCGGCCGCCGCGCTGCGCGCGGCGAAGACCTTAGAGCAAACCAGCTGCAGATGCGTCTCTCTCATGCAGCGCACGGCATCCTCCGTCGACTCGACCTGGCAGAGCTTCTCGTACTCCGCACAGGCCTCCCCGAAGACCGCTTCGCTCTTCTCATGAAACCGCTCCGGCGTCAGCCCCAGTACAAATCCGCCTCCCTCATCGTGCGTGCATCCCACCAGATAGGGAATATTGCGGTTGGCCGTCTCTCCCATGAGATGCGGATAATGGCGGGGCAGGAGATAGCCATCCTCACAGGTCCCCAGCGTCGTCCCCCAGTGATATTTACGTCGGAAATGGCTCTCCTCGAAATCAATCAGCTCCTCATAGGACAGCGCCCGCATCTCCTCGATGGAATGACAGCCGACGCGCTCCATGTGCTCGACGCCCCGCGGCTCCATCTCCTTCATGGTCTGCAGCTTATCCTCCTCCGGATATTTCCCCCCGTCGATGCTGACGCTGCTCTCGATGATGGCGCGGGCAAACAATCCCTCGGCCAGCGGCGAACAGGAAAGGACCTGCGTGCTCCCCGCCCCCGCCGAACAGCCGCCGATCGTCACCTTCTCCGGGTCTCCGCCGAAAGCCGCAATGTTCTCATGCACCCAGCGGAGCGCCGCGATCTGATCAAAATGCGCATAATTCCCCGAGACGCCGTGCGGACTCTCCGCGCTGAGCTCCGGATGCACGAAATATCCCATCAGACCCAGACGGTAATTAAAGGTCACGAAAATGATGCCGCGGCGGCAGAACGGAGCCGGACTGGCATTCTTCCCGCCTCCGGAGCCGCAGCAGAAAGCGCCTCCGTGGATCCAGACGAAGACCGGCAGCTTCGCGTCCGCCCGGCAGTCCGGTGTCCACACATTCAGGTACAGGCAGTCCTCGTTCCCCCCGTCGAAGACGCCGCGCTCCGCCGGATCTCCCCCGGGGATGGACTGACTCGGCGCCTGCAGCGCCGGTGAGCCGAGTGTACAGGCATCCCGCACCCCCGTCCAGGGCGTGGGCTCCTCCGGCTCCCGCCAGCGCAGCGCCCCCACCGGCGGCTTCGCGTAGGGAATCCCCAGGAAAGAGCTCCACTCCGCCTCCTTCGTCCCGCGCAATTTGCCCTGTTTCGTCGTTACAATGACATCCTGTTCTGTTTTCAATGCGCTCCTCCTTCTTCTTCAGGCCCTGTTATCCAGGATACCGTTTTCTGTTACTGTCCTCTGTGTTCTGTCCTTTTTTCAGCTTCACGCTTCCCGACTCATTCTTCCAGATCCAGCTGCGGCGGCTCCGGCAGCCCCTTCCATTTCGCCTCGAACATGGCTGCAATGTCGGCCAGAGCTTCCCGACGACTGTCATTTTTACGATACAACAGGACCAGACGCCGTTCCAGGCGCGGACGTTCCAGCGGAAAGATATGCAGCCGCTCCGCGCCCGACTTCGCCATCAGTGCTTCTGCAGCGGTCCGGGTACAGACTCCGTAGGCATTGTTCTGCAGGACCATACTGTTGACGATATCCTGCGTGGAGCCCTCACCGAAGACTTTGAAGGTCTGGTGATTCTCCATAAAATAATTGCGGATCTTCTTCGAAATGCCGCTCTCCATGGGATGCATGGCAATGGGAATGTGCGCCAGATCGAGAAGATCCACGCCTCCAGAGAAGCGCTCGACATATTTGTCATATTCGTCCACAAAATACAGACGCATTACGTCCTCTGTAATCAGGATACAATCTTCGTCATAGCTCAGTTCCACCTGTTCCATATCCTCCAGAAGCTTCGGATCCATATCGGCGGTGCCGACCACCGCCAGATCCGCGCGCCCCTCCTGAATCAGCGACAGAACGGTCTGGTTATAACCGGTCGTGATGCTGAATGCGACATGAGGATATTTCTTCCCGATCTCCACAATGGGGAGATTCTGCATGACCGGCGAGATTGTCGGTTCAAAGATTGCCAGAGAAAGACGGGTCTCCTCCCCGATGCTAAGCCTGGTCAGATCCTCTTCCAGTTCCTGGTGAATCCGTTCGATCTCCTCAGCTGCCAGCAGCACCCGCTCCCCGGCCTCCGTCAGTTTCAGCCGCGGTTTGCGGGTAAACAGCACCGTCCCATAGTGTTTCTCCAGCTTCTGCACGTAGGCACTGAGACTCTGCTGCGAGATGTGCAGGCTCTCCGCTGCCTTGGAAATGTTCAGTTTTCTGGCAATCTCGACAAAATATTCCAACGAAGGCTGATCCATGGCTTCTCCTTCTCCGGCTGTCCGGTTCCCGCATCCCCGTATTCACGGTAGGATGCAATCAATTCCGCCCGCAGCACCGGCGTTCATCGTGCTCCGGCGGATGCGCAGCGATCCCGGCTGCAAAGACCGGCATCACCGACACGCAGGTACAGGTTCAAAGAGATTGTACCATGCCTGCCCGCCTCCTGCCAGTCCCCTTTCACGGTTCCCGATGACGTTTGGGAAGTCCATGCGCCGGACACCAGATGCCGAAGCTGTAGCGATCAATCTTATGCAGAGACTGCACTGCCATCTCCATATCCTCGGTGAACTCTTCTCCCGGCGGCGTGACCTCCCCGGACTCCGTCGAGCAGCAGTCTCCGGCAAAGCAGCAGGCGCGGTAGAGAATGCAGACATGCCCCGCCGTATGCCCCGGTGTGGAAACGATCTGGTATTCTCCCAGACGATCCGGGTAGATCTCTGTCTCCGGCGCTTCAAAGCCCTCGAACATCTTCTGCTTCATCGGCAGCCGTTCCCGTTCTCCCGTCAGATATTCCTTCTCCACGGCCGATACATAGACCGCACACCCGGTCGCCTCCTGCAGAGCCTTCGCATTGCCGATGTGATCCATGTCCGTGTGTGTCAGCAGGATCCGCTTCAGGTTCGCCGGTTCCAGTCCCATCTCCCGGAGCTCCGAGAGGATGGCCTCCCCGCGGCCGGGCAGGCTGGTGTCCACCATCGTCACGCTTCCATCCTCTTCTTCGATCAGATAGCAGTGAAAACCGGGGGTCTTCCCCGCCGCCCGCGAGGCTTCCAGCAGCCAGATATGCTCTGCAATCTTCATGTGATCTGTCCCCCTTTCGAAAACAGGGCGCCCACCATCACGGCAAGCGCCCCTTTTCCTGTGTTACAAATTGACTCGTCCGTTTCTCACAGAATCCCTTCGATTACTCGAAATATGCCTTGGAGAAATCAACGTTGGGCCGGAAGCACATCCCCTTCAGATTGGAGGAGACCAGGTTCGTGTCATAAATTGCAGTAATTCCCTTGGCGATATAGCTGGAAGCAACCGTCTGCTTGAACTCCTGATAGATCGCAGCGCGGGCATCCTGATCCGGTTCCGCCGCCGCAGATTCGACTAGCGCACTGATCGTCTCTCCAATGTCCGTTCCGGCATAAAGGAAGAGTCCGCCGCCGCCCTGCGTATTCACACTCGTCGAGAATCCGGAAATCGAAGAGCTCGGCTCATTCAGGCTTCCGCAGTTGGAAAGGAACACATCATAATCGCTGCCATCTGTCTCCAGTTTCCAGGAAGAATACGCGGCGGTTTCCATATATTCCACCTCAAGCGTGATCCCGGCCTCCGCCATCATGGAGGGCATCAGCTCCGCCATCTTCTGACGAACCGCGTTGGAATCGCACTTCATGGAAATCGTGATGCCGTCCGGATAACCGGCCTCCGCCAGGAGCTCCTTAGCCGCCTCAGGGTCATAGGCGGAAGAAGCATCGCCCTCCAACGTCGTGCTGTACCACATATTGTCCGGAAGAATGGTCTCGCAGGCCACACCGGTGTCACCGACACCGACGATCGTCAGGCTTTCGATATCCAGCGACATCAGAACCGCGTGACGCACTCGCTCGTCCTGCATCAGCTCGCTGGTCATATTGATTCCAAAGTTATAAGCTGCCTGCGAGGTGTCTGCCTGCCAGACATCGATGCCTTCGGTCTCCCCATTGACAACACGTGACAGATCTTCTGTTGAAACACTCTTAATCCCGTCTACATTGCCGTTCTCCAGCTCCACCATACGGACCGAAGACTCGGTGATGATACGCATCTCCAGCGTCTTAATGTAAGGGGCGCCTCTCCAGTAGGTCTCATTGGCTGTGTAGGTCACGCTGACGCCAGCCTCCCAGTCTGTGCAGACAAAGGGACCGGTTCCGGTGATTCCCTCTCCCGCAGCGGCTTCCTCTTCATAGACCGCAGGGTCCACGACAAAGACATTGGCCATGGTGTAGGCGAGAGTTCCGAAAGCAACCGTCGTCGGGACATACACGGTGTAGTCGTCAATCTTCTCGATGTTGTCTACATCCACATTGGCCAGATATCCCTGCATCGAAGAGCTCTTGGAGCAGGCATTCTGCATCGTGTAGACTACAGCATCCGCATTAAAGGCATCGCCATTGCTGAAGGTAACATCCTGTCTCAGATAGAAGGTGCAGCCCATGGCGTCATCGTCATATTCCCAGCTCTCCGCCAGCCAGGGGATCAGCTCGCCGTTCTCATCATAGATGGTCAGAGCCTCCAGAGACTGGCAGGCCAGACCCAGCTGCGGTCCCATCGGGCCGGAATAGGGATCCATGGTTCCGGGATCACTGTCGATCGCGTAGATCAGCGTATCCTTGCTGGAGGTGATGTCGCCCTCCGCAGCGTCCGTCGCTTCCTCATCGCTTCCCGTCGTCTCCTCACCACCGGCTTCGGCGGTCGTCTCCGCAGTATCCGCCGCCGTTGTGTCTGAGGACGAGGAGGAACTGCCGCAGGCTGTCAGAGCCAGGGCCAGGGCCATCGCCAGGGCCAACCATCTGTAGCGTCTTTTCTTCATAATTGTGCTTCTCCTTTTCTTAGAGTTTTATAGTGTGATGCGGCTTCCGCCGCCAGCTACCCGTTGGGATATGCTCCGCCCACAGGCGAACGCAACCTGGTATTATTTGTTGATCTCCTCCGCCCGGCAGCAGGACACGAAGTGTCCCGGCGCCAGCTCCCGCAGCTCCTGCGGCTCACGGCATTTCTCTGTCGCATAGATGCAGCGGGGTGCAAAGCGGCAGCCCGGCTTCGGGTTGATCGGGGAGACGATCTCTCCCTTCAGGATAATCCGCTTCGGCTTCTCTCCGACCCTGGGGATCGGAACCGCCGAGAGCAGTGCCTGTGTGTAGGGATGCATCGGGCGGGCGAAGAGGTCTTCCGTCTCACTCCACTCTACCGTCTGTCCCAGGTACATGACCATGATCTGGTGGGACAGATATTTCACCACGGACAGGTCGTGAGAGATGAACATGTAGGTCAGATTTCTTTCTGCCTGCAGATCCTGCAGGAGATTGATGATCTGCGCCTGGATCGAGACATCGAGCGCCGAGACCGGCTCGTCGCAGACGATAAACTCCGGATTCATGGCGATGGCCCGGGCCACACCGATCCTCTGCCGCCGCCCGCCGTCCAGCTGGTGGTCCAAGGAAACACCCTGCCGCTATGCAAAGCCGACCTTCGCGATCATGTCATTGACCTTATGTGGCCGCTCGCCCCGGGAAAGTCCGGCATTTTCCAGCGGCTCTGAGATGATCGTCTTCACAGACATGCGCGGGTTCAGCGAGGCAAAGGGATCCTGGAAGATGATCTGCATCTCGTTGCGCAGTTCACGCAGGCGCTTCTTGCTGACCTGGGTGATGTCCTCTCCTTTATAGATAATCTTCCCATCCGTACTCTCCAGCAGGTGCAGGACCACGCGGCCCAGGGTGGATTTCCCACAGCCGGATTCCCCCACGACGCCGAGCGTCGTTCCCTTCGCAATGGAGAAGTTGATATCGTCCACCGCATGAAGCTCTCCCGCCGACGTCTGGAAATATTTTTTCAGATGCTCCGTCTGGAGCAACACGTCTCTTGCCATGGTCATTCACCTCCCTCTCCGGCAAACAGGTGGCAGCGCACCAGATGTCCGTCGCCGATCTCTGTCAGTTCCGGCTCCTGCGTTTCGCAGATCGGTTTCTTCTTCTTACAGCGCGGGCAAAACTTACATCCCTGCGGCAGATCCGCCGGATCCGGCATCAGACCGTCAATGGGAATCAGGCGACTCTGCTTCATATCCAGTGTCGGGATCGCTCCGAACAGCCCCACCGTGTAGGGATGCGAGGTGTTGTTGAAGATCTGCTCCGTCGTCCCAGATTCAACGATCTGTCCGGCATAGATCACACAGACCCGGTCGCACATATCCGCGATCACGCCCAGATCATGGGTGATCAATAACATGGAAGTCCCCAGCTCCTCGCGGATGCGGGTCACCATCTCCAGCACCTGCGCCTGGAT
>JAJQCL010000034.1:0-11680 GCA_021202715.1 Lachnospiraceae bacterium | reverse complement strand
CGCCTGGATCGTCACATCCAGCGCCGTCGTCGGTTCATCCGCCAGCAGCAGCTCCGGGCGGCACACCAGAGCCATGGCGATGATGATCCGCTGCTTCATCCCGCCGGAGAACTGGTGCGGATAGTCATGATAGCGCTCCGCGGGGATCCCCACCATCTCCAGCATCTCGCAGGCTTTGATGTAGGCATCCTTTTTGGAGATCTTTTCATGGAGCTGGATCCCCTCGAGAATCTGCTCTCCAACGGTATCGACCGGGTTGAGCGCCGTCATGGGATCCTGGAAGATCATCGAGATCTTATTTCCCCGGACCTTGCGCATCTCCGCCTCCGACAGCTTCAGGAGATCCTTCCCCTCATAGAAGATGCTGCCTCCCGCAATCTTTGCCGGCGGCTCCAGAAGAATCCGCAGGATCGACAGAGCGATCGTCGTCTTGCCCGCGCCGGTCTCTCCGACCAGACCCAGAGTCTCCCCTTTGCGCACCTCCAGAGAGACACCGTTCACCGCCCGCACCGTGCGGTCATGCATACGGTACTCCACACGAAGATTCTGTATATCGAGTAATTTTTCTTTTTCCATACCGTCGCCCTCCTCAGTCTCTCAGCTTGGGATCCAGTGCGTCACGCACACCGTCGCCGACCACATTCAGCGAGAACAGCGTCAGCATCATGGCAATGCCTGGTGCGATGACCATCCAGGGATAGTCTCTCAGATAGGAGCGGCCCGCAGAGAGCATGGCGCCCCACTCCGGCGCCGGAGGCTGTACGCCCAGTCCCAGGAAGCTCAAACCGGCCACAGAGACGATGGTTCCGGAGATGGACAGCGTCATCTGCACGATCACCTGCGCCATGATGTTGGGAATAATATGTCGGAAGATGATCTTTGCCGTCGAGGAATTGGACGCCGTGGCCGCCTCCACGAATTCCTGGTTGCGAAGAGCAAGCACAGGCCCACGAGCCACACGGGCTTTCCCGGGAATCCCGGAGATGATGACAGCCAGCAGCGTATTCATCATGCCGTTGCCCAATGTCGCCGCGATAACAACAGCCAGCAGCATCGGCGGCAGCGCCATGAAAACATCCAGAATCCTCATCACCACATTATCGAAAGCTCCGCCAAAATACGCGGAGACAGAACCGATGATCGTTCCGATGACCGAGGTGATGGCCGCAGCGGCCAGGCCGATGGCCAGTGACATCTGCCCGCCGTAGAGAATACGACTGAAGATATCCCGCCCCATGTTGTCCGTACCGCAGAGATGCTGCAGGCTGGGAGCCTGAAAACGATCCGCCACAACCCCTTCATCCCAGCCGTAGGGAGCGATGATTCCGGCACAGAGAACGACGAGGACAATCGCCACAAAAAGAATCAGACATACCACCGTCAGACGGTTCCTGCATAATCTGCGAAAGAAGTCCTTCATGCGATCTCCTCCTTTACTTTCTTCTTTTTCGTCTTTGTCCTTGCAAACTGGGAACGGATCCGCGGATCCACGACCGCATAAGCAATGTCCACCAGGAGATTCACGACACAGAAACCAAATGACAGGAGCAGCAGCGACCCGCGCACCATGGGATAATCCCGATAGCTGATGGAATCCATCATCAGCTTGCCCACGCCGGGAATCGAGAAGATCTGTTCCACGATCATGGAACCGCCCAGCAGAATGCCGAACTGTGAACCAATCATGGTAATAATAGGAATCATGGCGTTCTTCAGCTCATGATGCAGGATGATTTTCCGCTCGGACTGGCCCTTCGCCCGCGCCGTACGGATGTAGTCCTGCCGCATGACCTCCAGCATGGAGGAGCGCGTCATGCGCATCTGACTGGCACAGGAGGAAAAGGCGATGGTGATAATCGGCATGATATAACACAGCCAGCTGTTATTGCCGGAGGCCGGCAGCAGCTTCAGTTGATTCGAGAAGAGAAACACCAGCACCAGACCGGTGAAAAAGTTAGGCATCGATACCCCGATCATCCCTACCACCGTCGCCAGGTTGTCCCAGATCGAATATTGCTTGACCGCTGAGATGATCCCCACACTGACGCCCAGCAGCGCCGTGAAAAAGGCTCCCAGGAAGGCCACCAGCACCGTCGTGGGAAAGCGCTCCAGAATCGAAGTCGTCACGCTCTTGCCGGTCTTCCAGCTGGTCCCGAAGTCTCCTTTCGTCACGATGTCCTTCACATAGTTGAACCACTGCACCAGAAGCGGATCGTTGAGTCCCATGGATTCCCGCGTCTCCTCCAGGATGGATTCCTCCGCGTAATCCCCGGCAATGATTACCGCGGGATCGCCCGGCGCCAGAGACAGCACCACGAACACCAGCAGGGAAACACCCAGCAGCACCGGAATCATGGTCAATATCCGCTTTAAAATAAATTTTCCCATGCCCTCTTCTCCTTCCTTTGTATTTTATTCAACAGTTTGCTGCGGCTTCCCGGAACAGATCCCGAAGCGCCTCCTGCGCGGCCGTCTCATATTCTCCGTCGCCGGAGTCGTCCTTCACGTAAGCCGTCCACTGCCCCGCGTGGGTGATGATGAAGGTCTTCTTATAAGGCGAATTCTCCTTCATTCTCCGCCCGATCGCGTGGAAGATCTCCCCGTTGGTGGAGACGACCGCCAGACTTCCGATCAGAAACAGCCCCACGCGGAATCCCACCGGATCGTCATTGTACGGCTTCGTCACGGCCTGCGCCGAGACTTCAAAGGATCGTTTCCCTGCCCAGAGGACCGCGTGCTCCGTATATTCGGTCACGCTCTCCCAGGTCTTCTTCACATCCCTGGCCAGGCGGTTTCCCATGAATTCCAGGATCACCGGTCCCGCTGCCCCCAGCTCCTTCGTCTCGATGGAGCCGTCCGGCCGCACGATGTTGACCCGGGACATCATCACCGGATTCATATCGCCCGCGCAGCCGCTGGTGAAGAGCACGACCGCCTCATCCCCCCATTCCTTCTCGAGGATCCGGGCCGTCCGCCCCGGCAGATCGCCGCTGATCTCTGTTCCAATCCCCTCGGGGTTGTTATGGATCATCATGCAGGCGTGGACCGCGTAATTATACAGCACCGCCAGAGGTCTTCCGTCCAGCCGGTCCAGCCGCACCAGATACAGATCCCGGTCCGCCGGTCCGCCGTTGCGGAAGCCGTAGGTCCCGGCCTTCGGCCCCAGTTCCTTCTCGTTGCGGTTCACATTCAGGTAGCAGTCGCTGCGCGCCACACCCAGCCGTACCGGCTCCAGAGCTTCCTCCGCCTGCCGGATGGCTCCGGGGATCTGTTCCCGCAGCCAGGCGCGATAGCGCCGGATCTTCGTCGTGAAGGGTTCCTTGAAAATGTGCTCAAAGTCTACATTGTCTCCATACAGGCCGCTGTGGTTGTGCGTCGCCGTGTAGATCACATGTTCCTCCGGCACCCCTGCGCATTCTGCAATCAGCGGCGTCACCTCTGCCGTCTCCGGCGCCCCCGGCAGATCGACCACCGCAAATACCAGACGATCTGCGTCATTTTCAAGAATCAGCACCCGGAGGAAAATGTCCTCCCGCACCTTGCCGCTGAAGACGGAGGGCTTCCCCGGCGTCATATGGTTCATAAAATGTTCCATCGGGAAATAATCAGGCGACGGGGTGATACAGACCCGCGACGCCCCGGCCCGCAGCCGGTTTCGTTCACTCATTCTCCGCACGCTCCCTTCTCCGGAAAGGTCTCATGGATCGCTTCCAGAATCATTTCCACACCATCCTCCGGCAGGACAAATCCATCCAGGACGGTCCCGACCGCGGACGTAATAAATTTTCTCAGATAATCATCCCGGTCCTCATACATTTGCAGGATCGTCTCCTCCGGCAGACGGGTCGCCCCTCCCTGTTCATCAAAACGATACAGCGGCGCTTCCACATAAGGGAGGCGGACACCGCCCTGCGCATGGCCGAGCTCATCGCGAAGCATCTTCTTCTGCGGATAAGGCTGGTCGTCAAAGAGCAGCTTCGGGCCGTGAGGCGGCTCGATTCCCTCGGTCATCCAGAGGATCAGCTCCTCCGTCGCTCTGCGCAGAATATAACGAATCGGGAACTCATATTCATAGTTCACGGTATCCCGCCAGGGTGTGCGGGACTTCTCCACATCCTCCTGGCATACACAACGGAGCTTATCATAGCCTGCACGTACACCGCAACCGGCAATCTCATAGGAGTGAAATTTCTTCCCCGTTTCATCGGCGTCGGGGCGGCGCTGCATCACCGCCCAGTCCGGATGCCAGCCCTCTCCGCCCATGTCCCCGCAGGTCAGGACGTGGATATATGGCACCTCGCAGTAGAATTTGCACCGCTCCTGCCATTCGTCGAACTTCCGCTCACACTGGCTCAGCTCTCCCGGCGCCCCCGTCATGTAGACGAGGAACCCGTCGTAGATCGGCGAGACGCCGTCGGGCATCCGGTGATACGGCTCGATCGAGCAGGCATAGAGGGAGGTATCTCCCGCCGTCGCCCCGGTCATCATCACCTTCTTCACGTCGAATCCATAGAGCGGATTCTCCGGCGTCTGCGTCTTTAAGAGCACACCGGTCTGGCTGATGAAATCCCAGGTCAGACCGTTTTCATTCTCCGGGTCGGTATTTTTCTTTCCATAGGAATAGGCTGGCTCTTCCCGCTCTTCCGCCGGGACCGGATTCTTAAAGCCCAGTTCCGCATACCGTTCCGGGTCGAAGCGCTGCATGACCTCCAGCGCCTTGTCACGGATCGCAAGACCGACCCAGGCGATCCCGTGTTCCAGATAATAGTCATAGCAATGTCCCCAGCCGGGAATCGAGCGGTCATAAAAGGACGCCCAGTTCATCAGCTCCACGACCACGATCCCCTGAAAATCTTCCGACTTTTCCGGCCGACGGACGAGGAGGCGGCTCCCATAGGGAACATCCGGAATCTTTACCTCCGGCGTCACGCCGTCTGCCTTCCAGCGGTAGACGTTCGAACGGCCGGTCACCAGATATTCCTTCTCCACAAAGCCATAGTCCGCCAGGCAGATGGGTTCTACCAGACGATCTGCTGCACTGAAGGGGTAGGACGTCTCCGTGCGAATCAGTTCCCGGCAGACCTGGGGGAGATCCATGCGTTGTTGTTCTCTCTCATTCATACTGTCGCTCCTTTATTCGTTTTTGCGGCATAGAGCCCGCGGCCTTTGCGGAAACTGCTCTGATCCAGGACAAACAGCACCGTCGCCACAACCACCGGGACGATCAGGACCAGATACAGCCGACTGTAGCCGACCAGTCCGGCGATCACGCCCGCCACGGCTGAGCCCATGCCGGTCCCGACATCCATGCCGATGTTGATCGTGCTGCTGGCAACGCCCCGCTGGGCCTTGGAAGTTCTCTTGAAGGCCACCGCCATCATCGTGGACATATTGGCGCTGTAGCCGAAGCCCATGAGTACGGCCGCCAGATACAGCATCGGCGCATTTTGCAGATTGGCCAGGACGATCAGGCAGGCACAGAAGAACACGCCCGCCGGGACCATGATCCATTCCGGTCCCTTTTTATCAACGATCCGCCCCGCGTTGAGCCGCACGACCAGGATCGCCACCGCATACACGGAGAAAAACACGCTGGGCGACTCGATGCCGACGCCGCTGGCATAGATGATCAGGAACGTCGTCACAGAGCTGTAGGCCATTCCGGTGAGCAGGATCACCAGCGCCGGAGTCAGGGCCTCCTTCAGGATCAGGCTGCTCAGCGAGAATCCGCGGTTCTTCGCTGCGCCCTTATCCACCGGCTGATCCTTCACCAGCCAGAGACAGAGCAGCGCACAGGCCACGACCACAGCGGCCGCCAGAAACATAACACGGTATCCGTAATTCTCACTGAGATAGGAGCCAAGGCTCGGAGCGACCGCCATCGCCAGCACATTGGCCAGGCCGTAGACGCTGGAGGCCTCGCCGATCTTCCCCTCCGGCGCCGTGTTGGTCGCCATGGTCATACCGATTGTCGTGGCAAATCCCCACCCTACACCGTGAAGCAGGCGGAAGACCAGAAGCATCACATTGGTCGTCGAAACGCTGTAGCCCAGCATACTGAGGAAGATCACAAAGATGGACGCCAGATACAACGTTTTCTTCTTGCGGCGGTCGATCAGGTTGCCGCAGATCGGGCGCACCACGATGGACGTGATGCTGAAGGCTCCCGCGATCAGTCCCGCCACCGCCGCCGTCCCCTGCAGGGTCGTGGCGTACTTGGCAATGGTCGTCGAAAGCATGTGCATACTGATAAATACAAACGCGTTGGTCGAAAGCAGAAGAATAAAATCTCTGTTCCATATCGTCTCTTTTTTCAAACGATCCCCTCATTTCCCTTGATTTGTCACTATCTTATACTTTTTTGTCCTTGTTTTCCAACACGAATATTTTGTGCTCTGCACAGTTTAAAACTGTGCGACGATAAGTATTTTTTCTTTAAGATCTCTGTCCGGGATCCGAACCAGGACGAAAGTCCCACAGATTTCTCCATATTTTTTTCATTCTTCGGTGGAAGTCCCGGGAAAAATCTATTATACTGGGAAGGACGGTTGCAGGAACGCGCAGGCGCAGAGCACCTGGCCTTCTTTTACAGCAACGCGGACAGATACATTTTCAAAAACAGGAACCGGGAACCGGTCCCGGTCAGGAGGATACTATGAGCGATCGATTGAACGCGATCTGTCAGAATGCGGCGGACAGGCTGCAGAGCGCAGTAAACCGGAAAGAACTGACCGACGTGAGACGAGAGATTCTGGGGCGGCACGGCGCACTGGCGCAGCAGATGCAGGAGCTGCGAAGCCTGCCGGAGGAAGAACGGGCTGCATTCGGCGCCCGCATCAACCGGGAAAAACGGCTGCTTGAAGAGGCCTTCGCCCGCCGTGAGGCGGAGATGGCGGAGCAGGAGCTGGCGGAGCGTCTCGCGGCGGAGGCCATCGATGTGACGCTGCCGGCGGCGAAGATTCAGGACGGACACCGCCACCCCATCACCCGCATCATGGAGGAGATCCAGAATCTCTTCATCAGCATGGGCTATGAGGTCGTGGAAGGCCCCGAGGTGGAATATGACTATTACAATTTTGAAGCCCTGAACATTCCCGACGACCATCCGCTGCGCGAGGAACAGGATACATTGATCATCAATCCGAATATCCTGCTGCGGACACAGACCACGCCGATCGAGATCCGCGTCATGGAACGGCAGCGGCCGCCCATCTGCGCCATCGCTTCGGGACGGGTCTTCCGCTCACAGGAGGCCGGCGCCGTCTCCTCGCCGAATTTTCATCAGATCGAGGGACTGGTCATCGACAAGAACATCACATTTTCTGATCTGAAGGGAACGATGGCGGTCTTTGCCCGAAATATGCTGGGCTCCACCCGGGTGAAATTCCGCCCCTACAAGTACCCCTACAACGAACCCAGCGCCAAGATGGACGTAACCTGCTTCCATTGCGGCGGCAAGGGCTGCCCGGTCTGCGGCGGCGAGGGCTGGGTCGAGATCCTCGGCTGCGGCATGATCCATCCCAGGGTCCTGAGCATGAGCGGCATCGACCCGGAGATCTACTCCGGCTTCGGCTTCGGCCTGGACGTGGAACAGATCGCCATGCTGAAATGGCAGATCGACGATATGCGGCTGCTGTACGAAAACGACGAGAGCTTTCTGGCACAGTTCTGAGGGGAGAAATACTGTGACAAGACGCAGAACCTTCATGATGATTTGTGCCGCCGATCCGGCGGCGGAATGGAGATTTCGATGAAGATTACATTATCCTGGATAAAATCCTATGTGCCGGATCTGGCGGTCCCGGCACAGGAATTCGCAGACACCATGACCATGTCGGGGACCAAAGTCACCGGCTGGGAGAGAACCGACCGGAATCTGGAGAAGATCGTCATCGGACGTGTCCTCTCCTGTGAAGGGCATCCGGCCGCGGAGAACCTGACCGTCTGCCGTGTGGACACCGGAAGCGGAGAAATCCAGTGTGTCACGGCGGCCGAAAACCTGAAACCGGGGGACCTGGTTCCTGTTGCTCTGGAGGGCGGCAAGGTCGTCCGGCTCCACGGCGCCGAATCCGAGAGCGAGGACGGCGTCCGCATCTGCCGGGAAACGATCCGCGGCGTGGAATCCCAGGGCGTCCTCTGCTCGGTGGAGGAGCTGGGCTTCACCCGGGAAGCGGTCGCAGACGCACCGGCCTACGCCGTCTATGTATTCGGCGAAGAAGTGCCGATCGGTGCGGATGCGGTGAAGGCGCTGGGGCTCTCCGACGTCATCTTCACCTTCGAACCGGCGTCAGCCCGCCGGGACTGTTTCCGCGTGGTGGGGATGGCCCGGGAGGTGGCGGCCGTCTTCGGGCTGGATTTCCGGGCGCCCGATGTAAAAATCGCTGCCGAGGAGGGCTGCGTCGACGATTACCTGTCTGTACGGGTGCGGGACGGCGTTCTGTGCCCCCGCTACTGCGCGCGGGTCGTGCGCAACGTCAGGCTGGGCCCGTCTCCCCGGTGGATGCAGCAGCGCCTCGTCTCCTGCGGCATCCGGCCGGTCAACAACCTGGTGGACATCACCAACTACGTGATGGAAGAACTCGGACAGCCCATCCTCGCCTTTGACCTGGAGAGTCTGGCCGGACATACGCTGACGCTGGAGCGGGCGGAGGACGGTCATCAGTTCCGCACCCTGGACGGCCAGCTGCGCAATGTCGACGCCGAGACGCTAATGCTCTGCGATGCCCGGCGCGCCATCGGCATCGCCGGACTCATGGGCGGGAACAGCACCAAGGTCACAGAAAGCGGACGGGACATCGTTCTGGAGGCGGCCTGCTTCGCCGGCGCCTACCTCCGCCGCATTTCCCGGAAGCTGCACCTGAGGACAGAGATCTCCACCCGCTCCGCCCGGGGCCTGGACGCCACCTACGCCGAGGAGGGCCTGAACCGGGCCTGCCAGCTGCTGGAACAGCTGGCGGACGCGCAGGTCGTGGGCGGCATGATCGACGAGTGCTCCACTGTCGTGGGCAGCAAACGGATTGAATTCCACCCGCAATGGATCAATCATCATCTGGGGACAACGATTCCTGAAGAAGAGATGATCTCCTGTCTCGAACGGCTCGGCTTCTCATATGATCAGGAAAATGGCGACATGATCACGCCGCCGGACCGCCAGGATGTGGACACGGAGGCCGAACTGGCGGGGGAGATCGCCCGGCTCTACGGCTACGACCGTATCCCCATGACCATCCCGCGCGTAGAAACCACCCGCGGCAGCTTCCCCCGAAAGATGCAGATCGAAAACATAGCCCGGAATCTGGCGGAATTTCACGGCTACAGCCAGATCATGACCTTCTCCTTCGACGACCCGGCGGTCTTCGACCGACTGCGCCTGCCGCAGGACGCGCCGGAGCGGCAGGCTGCCATCCGCATTCATAATCCTTTAAATGAAGAAAACAGCATCCTGCGCACCACATCCGTGGGACATATGCTGGAGACCCTCGCGCTCAATGCCCGACGCAAGCATCGTCATGTGCGTTTTTATGAGCTGGCCAACATTTATCTGACCCGGGATCTGGAGAAAAATGAATTGCCGGACGAGCGGATGCAGTTCACGCTGGGCGCCTACGGCCGGGACGATTTCTTTGATCTGAAGGGCATCGTGGAGGAATTCCTGCGGCGGACCGGCCTGCGGAAGACGCTGGTCTGCGATCCCCACGTCGGGAAGCCCTTCCTGCACCCTGGACGGCAGGCGGCTCTGGTCTACGACGGCTGTGTCATCGGCTATCTGGGGGAGGTCCATCCACGGGTCACGGAAGTCTATGGCATTTCGTCCCGTGTCACACTGGCGGTCCTCGATCTGCCGGAGATTGTCAAACGGTCCGATTTCACCCTGCACTGTCAGGGGCTCAACCGGCACGTCCGAACTGTGCGGGACCTGAGTTTTCTGGTCGAAGACCGTCGGCCGGCCGGAGACATCGAAGCCGCCCTGCGGAACGCGGCAGGCCCCTGGCTGGAGAAATGCGAGCTGGAGGAGGTCTATCAGGGCGCGCCGCTTCCGGCCGGGAGCAAATCCCTGACCTACCACCTTCGTTTCCAGGCAGAGGACCGCGATCTCTCCGGAGAAGAGGTGCGGGAGCTGATACAGAAAATCACCGCCGCCCTGGAACGGGAAGGAATCCGGCTGCGGGGGGGAGCGGCAGGAGGAGGGTCCTGACCCCGTCTTTTCAATTAAACTCTCATGACGTCAACAGGCCGGGCGAACGGCGCCCGGCCTGCTGACATTTCGTTATTGAAACAACTGCGAATCCAGCATCATCTTTACATGCAGCTGGCTCAGCTTAAAAGCCTGATTTTCATTTCCCTGACAAACCGCCTCAAAAATACGTCTGTGCTCATCATAGACATGTGCTGAGAACTCCATGAAGTCATCCGCCGTATATTGTTTGGAGCGCGATATCTCATCCTCCAGAGACTGATAGAGACGAATAAGATGTTGATTATGTGTGGCAGAGAAAATCGCCTTGTGAAACATGACATCATTTTGCAGGAGCGTCTCGCGGTCATTCATAGGACGCAACGGCAGGAAAGATTCCAGCGTCATCAGATCCCTTCTTGTCCGGCTGCGGGCCGCCAGCCGGGCGGCGGACGGTTCCAGGATCAGGCGCACCTCCATGATCTCCTTCTGTTCGAGAATATTCAGAGAAACCACGCGCAGACTCTGACCGCCCTGACGTTCCAGAAGATTCTCATGAAGCAGCGCCTCAAAAGAGCGCCGAATCGTCGTCCGACTACAGCCAAACCGCACGGAATATTCCTCTTCCTTCAGTTTTTCCCCGGGAAGAAGACGGCAGGAAATAATATCATCTCTCAGAATATGATAGATGATCTCCCATGTAGAAGCCATAGGATACTGCCTTTCGTATTTTTCCATGCGTGCCGCTTCGGAATTCATTTGTCCGCCCTTTCAAACTCTCTCTCAAAAATTGTTTTCATTATAGAACATTCCTCAAAAATTGTCCAGAGCGCGAAGAATATTGCAAAAATTTGTTGGCGAATACGACCAATTCTCTCATCTGTGCTTTAATATTCCTGTAAGTGCTTACAGAAAGCGAATAAGGAGGAGATTTTCATGCAGGAAATGCTGCCCATCCTTGCCCCTATTCTGACTGTAGCCATCGCGCTCTGGTCCAAGAACATCCTGCTGGCGCTGTTCGCCGGCCTCTGCTATCTGTCTGTCCTGGAAAATGGGATTCTGTTCCTCATGCCTCTGGCGGATCATCTGATTTCCGGTGTGACATCCAATGGAACAACCCTGATGACCCTGATCCCACTTGGCATCATGCTCTGGTTCATCCGAAAAGGCGGCGGTTTCAAGGCCTTCTCTCTGTGGTCGAAGAAGAAGGTAAAAGACAAAAAACAGGCCGGTCTTCTGGTCTTCCTGGTTTCCGCGATCCTCTCCGTGGCCAATGATCTTCTGTCCAACGTGACAACCGGACAGATCGTTCGCCCAATCATCACACAGAAACGGGTTTCGCGCCACAAATCAGCCTTTATTACTGCCTCCACGGCGCCCAATGTGGCCTCCTTCCTTCCTTTTCAGACGTATTATCTGTTCTGTGTAGGAATGCTGGGTTCTCT
Organism: Lachnospiraceae bacterium; assembly: GCA_021202715.1. Lineage (GTDB taxonomy): Bacteria > Bacillota > Clostridia > Lachnospirales > Lachnospiraceae > UBA3305. The sequence goes on along the minus strand of JAJQCL010000034.1, from coordinate 61 downwards.
GCTGCCGGAGACAGAAAATGCCACGGCCTTTTTCTTCAAAGGAATTCCGCTTTCGTTTTAT
>JAJQCL010000177.1 GCA_021202715.1 Lachnospiraceae bacterium | reverse complement strand
TATTATAACCCCGTACATGCCTACTTCGGCGCCCACTGCATCGAAAAGCACCCCGAAGAATTCACCCGCTGCGGCCACAGTGCGCTCCTGGTCACAGGCCATTCATCCCGCGTCAACGGCTCGCTGGATGACGTCACCCATGTTCTGGATGCGGCAGGAATTGTCTGGGACATTTTTGATGAGGTACAGCAAAACCCGACGATCGCCTCCGTGCGGCAGGGCGCTGCCTTCGCCCGCTCCCACGGAAATGATTTTCTCGTGGCGATCGGCGGCGGCTCTCCTATGGATACCGCCAAGGGCATCGCCCTTCTGACCCGTCAGGATCTGCCGGATGACCGGCTTTTCCAGGCGGAATATTATACGGACGACGTTCTGCCCACCATTCTGATCCCCACCACTGCAGGGACGGGTTCAGAGGTATCTGAGTATGCGGTTCTCTCCGATGAAGAGGCACAGACGAAGCGCAGCATTTCCACGCCCCTCATCTATCCACAGGCCGCCTACCTGGATTACCGCTACACACGCAGTCTGGGGCGGAACAATACCGTCTATCCGGCGCTGGACGCCCTTTCTCACTCCATCGAGGGGATTCTCTCGCAGAACGGTGATCCCATGATCACATCCCTCGCCCTGGAAGGGATCCGTTCGATCGCTTCCTGCTTCCCGGCGATGCTGGAATTCCGCCTGACAGACAGCGACCGCGAGCGGCTTCTCTACGGGGCGTATCTCGGCGGCCTGGTACTGGCCCACACCAGCACCACGGTCGTCCACGCTATGGGGCATTCCCTGACAGTCTCCCGCGGTATCGTCCACGGACGGGCCAACGCGCTCTGCCTTCCCGGTTACCTGCGCTTCACTGCCCGCACGGCTCCGGAGCCGGTTGCAAAGATCCTCGCGGCCATGTCACTGAATTCCCTCGAGGAATTCCAGGATCTCATTGATCGGTTCCTCGGTGAGAAGGAAGTCCTCACCGAAGAGGAGATCCTCGCCTTCACCCGGGTCACCGCTCCCAAGCGCAACATTCCCAACTGCCTCGTCGTCCCCACAGAAGCCGATGTCGAGGCCATGTTCCGGGAGATTTGAAAAACACTTTCATTTGTCCCGAATCTTTCCGTTCCGCCGAAGCGGTACTCCGATTTATCTGTCTGCAAGCTTCCGCCAGGCCTCCATCTGCTCCCAGTCGTGACCGAACAGGATCTCGGCGCCGGTCTCCCGCTGCCGCACTTTCAGGCGCTGCAGATTCTTAAGGAACCCGGCATTGTTGGCCGGATTGGGACTGTCCGGCGGCAGCTCCCGCTCATAGTTCTCCCGGGTATAGACCGCGTCGCTGACACACAGCAGCGGCGGCCGCCCCGCTCTGCCGATCTCCAGCCCCAGCAGTGCCGGGGAGTGGCTCGTCTGCACGAAGATGCAAAGATTCTCCGCCAGCACACGGTCTTTCTCCACGAACTCAAAATGCAGCCCCGGATGCTGAAAATGCACTCCCACATAGCCGGAGCCAACGCCGGTTCGTACGACCTCCTCAGCCCGTTCATATTCTGCGCGTCCCACCAGAATGTGCTCTCCCGCCGGCGTCCCGGCAAAACAGCGCAGGTCGCCCGCATGATCAAAATGCAGATGGGACATAATCACCAGGGATATGTCCCCCGGCGTCAGCCCTTCCTCTGCCAGAGCCTCGGGAAGGCTGCGGAAGTCCACAACCGGGAAATTCCGCAGCGTCTCCTTCGGCAGCACTTCCCGCCAGTCTGCACCCACTCCCGTGTCATAAACAATATTTCCCAGTTCCGGATGACAGATCAGAAGCGCTGTGATCGGAATGCGGATCTTCTCCTCACGGTTTTCCGTACAGATCATGCGGTATTTCGCGCATTCCATCGCCCCCAGATAAAGAAGACGTACCTTCGTTGCATCTGTTTTCTTCATACAATATTCCTCCTATATCCCATAACACAGTCTGGCATAACCAACCTTGCGCAGCCCATTGTATACAAAACAGGCCGCCCTTCCGGGCGGCCCATCCTGTATGTATACGACATAAAGTCGTTTACTATATTTACGCAGGAACCATTAATCGTCCCACTCGTAGTCCTTGATCTCACGCACTACGTCGATGATCGTGCCGTCACGGCTCTCGATGACGCCGACCACGCGGTCGCCGAACTTAACGGGTTCAGGCTTGCCAACGATGGCATAAGCCTTGTCACGCAGCTCCTCGATCGTGCAGAAAGGCAGCTTCACGTCCTTCATGCACTCGATCAGATCCTGACGGCGAGGGTTGATGGCGATACCATAATCGGTGATGACCACGTCGACCGTCTCGCCGGGGGTGGTAATGGCGGTGCACTCGTCGCAGATGGCGGGGATACGGCCCTGCAGCAGCGGTGCGATAACGATCGTGCACTTCGCGCCGGCCGCGGTATCGGGATGTCCGCCCTGTGCGCCGGTGATCATGCCGTCGGAACCCACGACCACGTTGCAGTTGAAGTTCACATCAACCTCCAGAGAGGCCAGGATGACGAAGTCAAGCTGGTTGACATAAGCACCCTTGTTCATCGGGTTCGCATACTCGGATGCGGTGATCTCGAAGTGGTTGGGGTTGTCGCGCACCGACTCGATGGCCGTCATATCGAAATCCTGCGTATCGACCAGCTTCTCAATGAGGCCTTCCTTCAGCAGATTGCACATAGGTCCCGCGATGCCGCCCAGAC
>JAJQCL010000220.1 GCA_021202715.1 Lachnospiraceae bacterium | reverse complement strand
CCGCTTACCAAGCTTTATTGTGGTGAAAACAATCTGAAGACGTTGGATCTTTCCTCTCTGCCTGGCTCGTTTGACGTGACAAGGGCCTCCAACTGGGTCGGCGGTACGGTGGAAGGGACCATCCTTACCATCGCAGAAGGAACAGACACGGTTACCTATGATTATGACTGCGGCAGAGGCCTGACCGCCCATTTAAAACTGTCCACCCCGGTCGTGCGGAATGTAAAAGAGACTTATAAAACCACAACCACCCTGAAGCTTTGTTTTGACCGAGTGGACGGCGCAGCCCGTTACGGAATTTACAATGTCACCACAGGGAAAGAGACCTCCTGCTCCACGCAAAGCGGCATCTATACGTTGACCAAGACCGTCACCGGACTTAAGCAGGGCAAGCGCTATGTCTTTATCGTCTATGCCTACGACGCAGATGGCAACCGTATCGCCCAGTCCGCCGAATATGCCAAATCTACGGCGGTGATCGACCAGGTAAAAAATGTAAAGCAGGTAAAATCGACCTCTTCCACAGTCAAAATCAGCTTCAGCAAAGTGGAAAATGCAACCTCTTATAAAATCTTCAATGATGGCGGAAGGGTACTGGCTACCTGCACGACGCAGGGCGGCGCCAAAACCCTGAAGAAAACGATTACCGGACTTGCCGCGGATAGTACTTATAAAATCCGCGTCCGCGCCTATCTAAATGACGGAACAGTCTCGGAATACGGAGCCTATTCTGATGTGCTCTCTGTCAAGACGGCAAAGAAATAAGTCCGAAGAGTCCCGTCCCTGTTGAAGCTGAAGCATCCTCAGCAACAATCAAATAAGTCCGTCCTCTCTCTGTTTTACCGGAGGTGACGGACTTATTCTTTTTCCTGTTCAAGCTGACAGACGAACTTACTGATAAAATGCCCGGATATACTCCTCCACGTCCTCCTTCGTTCCCCGGAAGATGCCGGGGGTCTCCATTTTCAGGGAGACGCAGGCGGTGGCGTAAAGCAGGGCCTCGGGGATGGAAGCGCCCGCTACGCGCATGGCCAGATAGGACCCGAAGGTGGTATCTCCGCGGCCGGTGCGGCCGGACAGGTTCCGGGCCTTGACCGGACAGGTGTACACCTCACGGCCGTCGTAGACCAGCATCTCGGCGCTGTTGGAGATCATGATCTCCTTCGCGCCCCAGTCGAAGAGCTGCTTTGCCGCCTCGACCCGGTCGGTGAGGCCGGTGAGGATCTCCGCCTCCGCCGTATCTGTCTTGAGGAAATCGATGCAGGGCAGATAGCAGCGCTTGTCCGCCCAGTCATGAAAGCGCAGCGCGCCATCCTCGTTGTGCCGCAGGAAGCCCTGAGCGTCCGCCGAGACCTTGCCGCGGCAGGTCAGCTCCTCGATGAGTTCATTGGGGAAGTCCCCGTAAAGCAGTCCCGCCAGATGACAGAGCTTCCAGGAAATGTCCGCGGGAAGCTCCTCGGGCCGGATGGGGTCGGACTGCGCCGCGCAGGTACAATTGCGGCGTTCCCGGTCCGCCGTGAAATATTCGTTGCGCATCAGGGTGGTCTTCGCCGAGGGCAGGATCACCGTATCCTCCCGGTCGATGCCCATGCCGTCGAGGATGTCCGCATCCTCCGGGGCGATCTTCACCGCCGCGAAGACGCTGGGATTGGCGGCCCGGGCCGCCGGGGTGCAGTAGGTCACGGCGCCGCCCGCCAGACGCACCTCCTCGCCGGTATAGTCGATGTTCACGTCCCGGGTTGCCGGGCCGAGTATCATGAGGTCGTAGTTTTTCATTATCGTCCTTTCCGCAGAGGGCTCCCCGCGCCGGGCAGGCGGCGGAAAGCCCTGTCTGAAATCATTCACATATTCATCTCAAATATTTCATGCTAGATAAGAATCCCGATGAAGCAACCATAGAACACCAGCGATACGATGGTCATGAGCTTGATCAGAATGTTGATGGAAGGACCCGCTGTATCCTTGAAGGGATCGCCGACAGTATCGCCGACGACAGCCGCCTTGTGCGCTTCGCTGCCCTTGCCGCCGTGGTTGCCTTCCTCGATGTATTTCTTGGCATTGTCCCAGGCGCCGCCGGCGTTGGACATGAAAATCGCCATGAGGACACCGGTCACCAGTGCGCCGGCCAGCATGCCGCCCACAGCCTCCGTGCCGAGCAGGAAGCCCACGAGCAGAGGCGCGGCCACGGCCATGACACCGGGAACGATCATTTCCTTCAGGGCTGCTTTCGTGGAAATGCTGACGCAGGAAGCGTAGTCGGGCTTCGCCTTATCCTCCAGGATGCCGGGGATCTCGCGGAACTGACGCCGCACCTCCTCGATCATCTGATAGGCTGCCTTGGAAACGGACTCCATCGTGAAGGCGGAGAACAGGAACGGCAGCATGCCGCCGATCAGCAGGCCGATGACCGTCGTATGCGAGAGAATATTGATGGAACCCAGCTCCACCATCTCCGCGTAGGACATGAACAGCGCCATGGCTGTCAGAGCAGCGGAACCGATGGCAAAGCCCTTGCCCATGGCCGCCGTGGTGTTGCCCACGGCGTCCAGAGAGTCGGTGATCTCACGCACAGACTCATCGAGGTGAGACATTTCCGCGATGCCGCCCGCGTTGTCGGCGATGGGACCATACGCGTCTACAGCCACGGTAATGCCGGTGGTGGAGAGCATGCCGACCGCCGCCAGAGCGATGCCGTAGAGGCCACAGCAATTATAAGC
>JAJQCL010000207.1 GCA_021202715.1 Lachnospiraceae bacterium | reverse complement strand
GCACGATATAATATCTTTGTAAAAAGTTATCATACCATCAACTAATTAAAAGGTGGATCCGCCCAAAGATCCCGCAAAAATTCCCTCAATATGAGGCCTGATAAGGAGGTTACTATGACATTACAGGAAGCAATGAACGCACGGCATAAAGTGAGCAAATACAAAAACAAACCGTTATCCGTTGATGTTATTCGGAAACTCAACGACAGAATTGAAGCTCAAAATCAGGAATACGGTCTGAATATCCAGCTTGTTACGGAAAGCAGGGATGCGATGCCGGGGATTATCGCAGCGCTGATGTCAAAGGGTGTCCAAAACTACATTATCCTCGCAGGGCCTGATAAGCCGGGCATTGATGAGAAGCTGGGATACAGCAGTGCCGATTTGATGCTCTATGCGCAAACCCTCGGTTTGAATACCTGGTGGATCGGCGGAATGTACAGCCGCAAAAATATGAAAAAGAATTCGAATGCCGGAGACAATGCAAAGATCATCGGCATCGTTGTGGTTGGCTATGGCGAAAATCAGGGAGTTCCACACAAATCAAAATCTGCGTCAGACATATCGTCCTACGAGGGAAATGCACCTGAATGGTTCAACGCAGGTGTCTCCGCGGTTCTGTTAGCACCAACGGCGATGAACAAGCAGGCCTTTACCATCAAAGGCAAGGGAAATAAAGTGAGTATGATCTGCAACAACGGTTCCTATTCAGGTGCTGATCTGGGAATCGGCAAATATCATTTTGAGCTTGGTGCCGGCAGGGACAATTTTGAGTGGATGTAAGCGACCATCTTTTGAAGCTGTACAAAGCTCTGTATTGTTCTTATAAGACACAGTTCAACTGAGTATCTGGTGAAAACAGTTCTTCAGGATCGTCGGATGTGAAAATCGTTAAAGCCGCCCACAGTCTTCGGAAGGATTTATCCTGTTCCGGGGAGACTGTGGGCGGCTTTCGTTAAGAAATGAGAAGAACTACCGATCGAGCGGGCGGTCGGATATTTATCGCAGATTTCATTTGCGAGTTGGCATTCGTAGCGGTTGCAGAACGCGTTGATGCATTTCCTTCGCAGAATTTGTTGCAGAAATCCGGACCCGCGATCAGTCCGCGGCCGAGGAGTTTGATATCTGCTAGCTTGTTCTCCACAGCATAGAGAGCTGTGTCGGGGGTGAAATTCCCGGCTGCCATGATCGTTTTCCTGGTCACCTTGCGTGTCTTGTCCAGATGCTCCAGAATAGGGGTCACGCTCATGAAAATGTAATATTTTAAAGAGCAAAAACAATATCCAAAGAAGACATTTGCAGGGTGAAATAATGTCGGAGGTGGCTATTGTATTGCAGCGTCAGAATGGATTATTATTCAAATGAGAAGATTTTTCTTTGAATGCTTCGATGGAAGAGCAGTTCCACGACATTCCAGGGTTTCCGGTATTGTCCGAAGGCCCGGGAGGTAGGAATAACAGGCTTAAGAACGGAGAATTTTCAGAGAAAGACCGAGCTGCAGGATATGGTCCAGACTGTGGAAATCAATGCCTATCTCCTTCATAAGGGAGAGACGGTTTTTCAATGTATTGTAGTGGATGTTCAACTCTCTGGCTGTAGTGGTCGCGTTGAGCTGGTTATTCAGATAGCATTCCAGTGTATCACACAGATTGGTATGGTGCTTTTCATCATATTTCATAAGTTGAATCAGGCGGCTGTCTGCGCAGGTTGTTAAATCCATTCGTTTACCGGCACTGTCCAGAAGGTAATCGATCATTACATCTTCAAACAGGCAGCAGCGGTTCTTGTCCTTCTCGCACATTTCGAGGGCGTACCGGGCCTGCGTAACGTAGATCTTAAAATCAACGATATCCTGAAAAATTTTGCTGGTTCCGACAAAAATATCGCTTTCATGGAAAAGGGCAAGAACTTTACCGGTAAAGAGAACGATGTCGTTATCAGAGAGACTGGCCAGCGCGAGGATATGATCCCCCTCGATAAAACAGGCTTTTACGCCGGGAAAGGGTTTGATCTGTTCTACATAGTACTGTAGAGAGAAGTCGTTCTGGCCGCCGGGTTTGTTTCCTTTCTGAAAAGCCAGAACCAGTTTGCTATTGCCGTTTTCACTTGTGATGTCTCTGTACATGCTTCGGCATTCCTGTTCTTCCGGATCGGAAGAGAGGAGATTGCGGAGGAATGACTCCAGGACACTGTCGTTGGCGCGGAAATAATCTGTATGGAAAAGAACAGATGACACGGCCAGAGCGGCTTCATCCATGATGGCAGCGCAGTCAGCGGGGAATGGTTGATTATAATCGACAGAGTGGATCGTCGCCACCCATCTGCCTTCAATAAACACACCTCGGGAAGCGACCTGGATGGGCTGCTTTGAGACGTAATCTTTGGTGGAAAAGAACTCGGTTTTTTCGCTTTGATACAGCTCCAGCCAGCCATATTCTCTGGAAGCATGGCTGCCGATGGGGTTTAATTCTCCCAGACGCAGATTGACATTCCAGAACAGATCTTCCTCCGGCGAGGAGACGGGGATGTAGGCAAGCGTTTTAAAGGCTGTATCGGCAATCAGAACGGGGTTGCCCAGCCGTTGGCTGACGATTTTCGAGATCGCCATCAGGGGATTCTTTCGGCCTACAGCGTAAAGCAGTTCATGAGATAGGTCCTCTGTTTCATTTATATTTTGTTTTTGCTGCATTTGTATACCATTCCTTAACGCCGTTTCTTTCTGGGTATTATAG
>JAJQCL010000226.1 GCA_021202715.1 Lachnospiraceae bacterium | reverse complement strand
CCCCTAGGCACACTCGCGCACAGCTCCGTTGGATTGTATCAAATATGCGGAGTAAATATCTTTGTTTTTGTGCCTGTGCTTCTGGTGTTTTTTTGCGTTTAATGTTATAATAATCAATAAACCGATACAAAAGGAGAGGTCGCAAACCATGTGGACCTGTGAATTTAACGATACCCTGCTTACCTGCGCACCGCCCTGCTGCCCTCTGCAGCATATCCAGTACGCGCACAGCCCGGCCATTCACCACCGGACATTTCATAAACACACCCACTGCCACCTGATGTTCTGCACCGGCGGCCGTGGGTTTCTGCGCGTCAATAATCTGGAGATCCAGCTAAAGCCGGGAATTCTGGCCGTCATCTGCCCCGGAGAATATCACTGCTGCGGCGCGGCCGAGGACTCTGACTTGGAATTCTGGGCCCTTTCCTTCTCTTCGGCCGGTGAGGATGATGAATTGTATCATTCCATGACAGATGGCAGCTGTGTTTCCGCTTCCTTCGAAGACTACCTGGAATACGTACGAGGCGCTTTCCGCTTCATTCACAGGCTGGCCGTCAATGAACGTCCCGGAAGTCAGCACAGCCAGGTTCTGCAGGGACAGATTCTCTCCCTGATTCAGTTTGCCGGAACCATGCGGAAGCTCCACCCGCTCGATCTTCCCGCCGATGATCTGCCCCTGCGGGAGATGCTGGACTGGATCTCGGAGCACTATGCGGACAACATCTCACTGAGTGGTCTCTCCCGGGAGTTCGCCATGAGTACCTCGCATCTGAGCCGCAGTTTCTTTGCGGCTTTCCAGGTCTCGCCCATCAACTACCTGATCGAATATCGGCTGAATCGTGCTTCGGACCTGCTGATCCACACGGATCTTCCGATCCATACGGTCGCAGCCCGGGTCGGCTATGGCAACACCTACTATTTTTCCAATCTGTTCGCCAAACGGACCGGCTGCACGCCGCAGGAATTCCGCTATCGCTGCACGCACAGCGACACGATGCCGGAAGATATTATCAATTAAAAGAAGGACGATTCCTCCCCGGAACCGTCCTTCTTTTCCTTATGCGATTGTTCAGTGTACTTTCCCCGGATGCTTCGAGGTGGTGTGGCCATGCCCGCCCAGGCAGCTGATGACGACCGTGGAAAGGATCAGCGCACCACCGACGAGGAAGCTGACTGTGATCTCTTCACCCAGCAGCGCGACACCGAGGATGGCCGAGAAGATCGGCATCAGCGGATACAGCATGGAGCAGCTGCTGGCCTCCAGCTTCGACAGGGAATAATTCCACAGGAACTGAGGCAGTGCCGTGCCGCAGAGCGCCGAGTAGAAGATGCAGGCCACGATCATCGGTGTGACCTCCGGCATGCCGTGCTGCGCCACGGTCACAGCGGCCGTCGGAATATGGAAGATCAGGCTGACCGCGATGCCCAGAAAGGTGATGACCAGAGGATTATAACGGGCCGAGAGACGGCGCGAGTACATGACGGCCCAGGCCCAGGTCAGGATCGACACGATGCCATAGACGACGCCGATGAACTGGCTGCCGGCCGTATCGGTCCCGGAGACAATGACCACACCGATCAGTCCGAGAATCAGACAAAATACTTTCCTCTTCGTCAGTGCTTCCTTCAGGAAAAAGACCGCGAAGGCCGTGATGAAAACCGGGTTCAGCGAGTTGATCAGGGAGGCCATCGAGGCCCCGGCGTAATCCACGCTGAGCAGGGTACATTCCATGGACAGATAATATCCCATGAATCCGAAGAAAATCATATATTTCCAGTCGCTTTTCTGCACGTTGATGTGAATCCCCTGCACCTTGATAGCGATGCCCAGAGCCAGTGCCGAGAGCACGAAGCGGCAGCAGGCCAGCTCCATGGGCTCCAGAGCCTGCAGGATGTAGCGGTTTGCCACGTATACGCTGCCCCAGCAGAAAAATACCACGATCAAACAGAGGTAGGCGACGACGGTGTTGTCTTTGCTTTTCATGATGTGCTTCTCCTTGTGGTGGATGTCCTTCGCTCCGCGCTGCATGCGAAGCGGTTTTCGCCGGTTTGCGGGGCTTTTCCCCTCCGGCGATTGCCATTTTAACAGAACGCGTAGACAAATAAAGAAAGCTGTGATAGATTATTCATAGCCGCAGGCTATGGATCCAGCGTGCTGTTCCATCCGCAGCGGATCGTCGCCGCGGCTTCACGGACACAGTCTCCACTCCACGTGGAGTACTCATGAAGGAGACCCGATCATGAATTACAACCACCTCATTTATTTTTCAACGCTGGCCCGTCTGGAACACTATGGAAGGGCTGCGGAGGAGCTGGGCATCTCCCAGCCTTCTCTGAGCAATGCCATCCGGCATCTGGAAGAAGAGCTGGGCGTCTACCTCTTCGAGAAGCAGGGGCGCAATGTGCGCCTGACATATTATGGAAAGAAATACCAGGAATACGTGGACAAGGGCCTCTCTACCCTGGAGCAGGGGCGAATCCTCATGGGGCACTGTGCCGACCGGGAGCGGGGCATCATCCGCATCGGCGCGGTCAGCTCAGCCGGACCGGGACGGATCCTGCCGCTGATGAACCGCTATACCGAGGAGCATCCGCAGGTGCAGTTCGAGTACATGGACGGCACCTCCCTGACGCTGCTGGAGGAGCTGAAGGCGGAGCGCTACGATCTGGTCATCTCGGCCCGGGAGGCCACCGACCCGGATATTTCCTTCTTCCCGCTGTGGGAGCAGCGCTTCGT
>JAJQCL010000204.1 GCA_021202715.1 Lachnospiraceae bacterium | reverse complement strand
CGAAAATTTGGCAAATGTTTACTCATCTTTTGCGTTATTCATAGCAATCACACATGTCACGTCAGCTCCGCCCCCAGACGCCAGGCTCGTCTCATGATCTCGCTCCCTTCCGAGAGATCCGAGTCTCCTCCTACCACGATGCGCCCTGCGTCCACGATGCGCTTGGATTTAAAGCAGTTAATATACCAGTCATAGTGTTCCGCATACGCCGTATAGGATTCTGAGGCGCCCTGCGAAAATACACTGAGCAGCTTTACATCATGATCGAGCCGGGGGATCTTCTCAGCAGTCAGCATGCAATAGTGCCGGTTCAAATACGTAATCATCGCGCCCGAAGGCATGGAATTATAGTTGGGTGCGCTGACAATCAGCGCCTCGCTCTCCCGCAGATCCTGCCAATATGGCTGCAGGGCATCGGGCAGCACACAGTCCTGCCCCTTCCGGCGGCAGCAGAGACAGTTGCAGCATCCAAGCAGCGGCACACTGCTGAGATCATAAATCTTCGCCTCGTGTCCGGCCGCTGCCGTTCCCCGCAGAATCTCTTCGACCACCCGGCGGGAGCGGCTGTTTTCTCTTCCACTTCCCAGTACGACTGTTATCTTCATATTTTCTCCCTTCTCAGATTACAGGAGGCTCAGAGCAGCTTCCACAACGTGATCTACTGTAAATCCGAAATACTCAAACAGCTTGCTGTAAGGAGCCGAAGCACCCCATCCCTGCATACAAATGCAGGCGCCGTCCAGCCCCACATAGCGCTCCCAGCCGAAGCCGCTCAGCGCTTCAATCGCCACACGACGTCGAACGTTCTTCGGGAGAACCGACTCACGATAGTCGGTCGGCTGCTGCTCAAACAGTTCCATACTGGGCATACTGACGACGCGGGCATCCACATGCTTCTCCGCCAGAGCCCTCTTCGCCTCCACGGCCAGAGATACTTCGGAACCGCTGGCAATGAGAATCACATCCGGCGTCTCCCCGGCGCAGTCCTCCAGCACGTAGGCTCCCTTCAAAGCCTCGCGGGACGTTCCAGGTACCTGCGGCAGATTCTGGCGGGACAGGATGATCGCCGTGGGCGTCTCCTCCGAGATCGCCGCCTGATACCAGGCTGCCGCCGTCTCCGTGGCATCCGCCGGACGAAATACGTTGAAATTGGGCATGGAGCGCAGCATCGCCAGCTGTTCGACGGGCTCATGCGTGGGGCCGTCCTCGCCGACGCCGATACTGTCATGTGTGAACACATAGGTCACCGGCAGCTTCATCAGCGCCGACAGGCGGGCCATCGGCTTCACATAATCGCTGAACACGAAGAAGGTCGCCACATAAGGGCGCAGACCGCCGTAAAGCGCCATCCCGTTGGCGATCGCCGCCATCGCCTGCTCCCGGACACCGAAATGCACATTCCGTCCGGAATAATCCTCCGCACTGAAATCGCCCTCGCCTTCCATACGCGTCTTATTGGAAGGCGCCAGATCCGCCGAGCCGCCGATCAGTCCGGGCAGAATATCCTTCACCCGGTTGATCATCGTATGCGACAGATTCCGGGTCGCCTGCGCCTTGTCCTCACAGGCCCAGAATTCATCACGTTCGAAAGCCTCGCGCGCTGCCGATTCATCATGATATCTGTTCCACAAGGCCGCCATATCCGGATAGGTCCGGCAGTAATCGTCAAAAAGCTTCTGCCAGGCTTCCTCAGCAGGCGCTTTGGCAGCGGCCAGCTCATGATAATGTTCGTAGACATCCTCCGGTACATAGAAGGGTTCCATGCTCTCCCAGCCAAGATTCTCCTTCATCGCCAGCACATTCTCCTCACCGAGCGGTTCGCCGTGGGAAGAGGCCTTACCCTGTTTGGCCGGGCAGCCATACCCGATCTGTGTCTTCACCGTGATCAGAGACGGGCGCGAAGTATCCGCCTTAGCCAGCTCAATGGCCTTGCCGATCGCGGAAAGGTTGTGTCCGTCCTCCACCGTGATCGTCTGGAAGCCAAACGCCTCAAAACGACGCTGCACATTCTCAGTAAAGACGGGATCCGTATCCCCTTCAATGGAAATCTTATTGGAATCATACAGCACAATCAACTTGCCCAGCTTCAGAGTCCCGGCCAGAGACATACATTCGGAAGAAATACCTTCCATCATGCAGCCGTCACCGGCCAGGGCGAACGTATAATGGTCAATGACCGGATAACCTTCCTTATTAAATACCGCCGCCATATGTGCCTCTGCCATGGCCATACCAACCGCCATACCCAGGCCGGCTCCCAGGGGGCCCGTCGTCGCCTCGATGCCAACGGTGTGCCGATATTCCGGATGCCCGGGCGTCAGGGATTCCATCTGACGGAACTGCTTCAGATCTTCCAGAGACAGATTCCCGTAACCATAAAGATGCAGCAGAGAGTACAGCATGGCCGAGCCATGTCCAGCGGACAGGATAAACCGATCGCGGTTCGGCCACTCAGGGTCCGCCGGATTGTGATTCATGTGATTCGCCCACAGCTCGTAGACCATATCCGCCGCACCCAGAGGCAGCCCCGGATGGCCTGATTTTGCCTTCTGAATCATATCGGCAGAGAGCACCCGGATGGCATTCACGGACTTCTCATCAATTCTTCTGTTCATAGATTCCTCCTGACGGATCGCTCCGTAGCTGATTTTTGCGGCGCGGCAGCCTGCTCCTGCGGCGCCCGGGAGGCTCCTTCAAGCTCCCGCTCGCATTCATTCTAGCATAAAAGACAGGCCAGTTC
>JAJQCL010000138.1 GCA_021202715.1 Lachnospiraceae bacterium | reverse complement strand
TCCCCTGTTCATAAATCTTTTCTGCCACTTCACACATTTCTTTGTAGCCTCCCTTCTCGGTCTTCAGATAGTGTACCCGTTCTGATAATTCTCCCTGGCTCATATCGTCCGGATCTGCTTTCTTAAAATACTGCATCATCTTTGCAACTTCACTGCCGTCGTCCACCGCTGCATTGACAAAGATCACATGTTTTCCATCATCGTATGGTATTGCCGATTTCCCAAGAGTAATGTTCGCCGGGTATACCGTTTCCCCGGCATGCCACAGATCCGTCTCGCTGATATATATGATATACACATCAGGAAGTTCATTATGTTCAGCACCCTTATCTAAAACGCTCTTATCAATCATGGAGCCGTAGTATCTCGTGCGCCTCGCGTGGTCTTTCGTGTCCCTCCTCTGGATTTCGATGTTTACCAGACGCCCTGTGCTGTCCTGGGCAAATGCGTCGAGAATCGCGTCCTTTGCTGTGAGATTCAGCAGACGATACTGGCTTTTGACATCGATGATCCTGATGTCATCCCGGCCCAGGATCTTGCGGACCACATGCTGACAGGCGCCCGCATCCTGTAACGCAACGGAAGCAAATGTATCGCTCAGCAAATTGAGCCTCAGCATGTTCTCCGCGCCCTGCCGGATTGCGTCCATGCGGTTCTTTTGTTCCTGTTTCATAGACTTTGTCTCCCCCCTGATTATATAGTCTTGCAGTTGTTTTCGCAATACTATTTTGCCAGAGGAGTCCCCGAAAGTCCACAAACTAATTGTCACTGTTTTACCATCACTTTTTGTCCACATCGCAAGCGGTCTTATAAATCACATCCACACCACCAGCATCGCCGTGCTCTCCGGCATATGCCGCTCCCCGACACTGCAGGTGACAGTCACGGCCAGCGTGGCGGCGTAATCGCTCCCCGGACCGCGGCGGATCCGAAAGGCGTCCAACGGGAGGCGCACCCGCCCGTCGCAAATGTCGGCCAGCTGCATCGTCCCGTTATACGGGTATTTCAGCGTTTCCAAATGTCCCTGCATCGCGCGGCCGTTTGAGGCCGAGGCCGCGTTCATCTCGCGGATCGTCAAAAGCAGGACATTTTCCTTTCCGGGACGGAGTATGCCCGGCTTCTCGAAACCCGCATTCGCCATGGAATAATGGCTCTCCCGCCGATCGTCCACACCCAGCCGGTAAAAACGGAAACCGACCTTCCGTTCGCCCTCTGCCAGCAGCTCGCTTTCCGCTCCCGGACGGCTCCAGGTCTCTCTCTGCAGGTGATTTGCCAGCTGTTTTTCCTCATAGCCCCCAAGCAGGAGCTGCAGGACGCCCACATCCATCGTATCGAACAGGACCCGCGTACTCTCGGTCAGCCGGTTCTCCGGCGTGCCGTTTCCCCGCAGGTAAGCTTCCGTGCGCCGCAGCAGATCGTGCCAGGAGTCGTCCCAGGCGCGCCCGATCTCCGTGAATCCGTAACCATGTTTCTGCAGATAGCCGTCCCGCACACAGTCCCCGAGGAAACGGCTCACCTGACTCTGATTACAGCCGCAGCGTTCTGCGATCCGGGTCTGCAGCCCCTTCCGCGCGTCCGTGTTCTCAAGCTCCTCCAGCATCCGCATCTGCAGCACAGTTGGGCGAACATTTTTCTTCTCCTTTGTCTCTGCCATATCTTCTTCCCCCGCCTATCTCCAGAAATGCACACTCAGTTCCCTGCGGTCCGCCGTCACCGGCTCCCGCTCCGCCGGGTCCGTAAATGTGAGCGTCACGGTTCCGTTCACCAGGGGGATTCGCTCCGCGTCAAAGACGAAGACAAAGCTCCGCGTCGGGATGCGGCTTCCCTCCGGCATTTCCTCCGCGCGCGCCCACTGTCCGTCATACAGATACCAGAGCGGCCGCGGTTCGTGCCCCGTCTGAGGATGGAATTCGAAGAAGCTGCCGTCCCGCTCCACCCGCAGCGGCATTTCCTCTTTAAAATCTTCACACTCGTCTGCCAGTACGCGGGGATGGCCGTCGCCGGGCAGATAGAGGAAGCCGCAGCACTCGTAGGTCCCGATCTCATAGAGGATACGCAGATCGAGATTGCGCATCACCCGGGCGTGAGCGCTGCCGTTCTTCAGGAAGTCCATGATGCCCTGCATCCCCTCCTCGTCGAGCACATGCTCCATGCGGCAGGCGTTCTTCTCCGCGGTGCGCTCGTCCATGCCGACGATCATCTGCAGGAATTCCGTCAGATATTTATGCCGTGAAATACAGCGGGCGCCCTGGATCTTCCCATAGTCGGTCAGCGTCAATTCCCGACCATCTTCGTCAGACCAGAGCTCCAGCCAGCCGCGGCCGATCATCCGCCGGATCATGGCCCGAAGCGTCTTCCGGTGGATGCCCGTCTCCGCCGCCAGCTCCGCCAGCGTCAGAGAGCGGCCCTGCAGGAACTGTTCGTACAGATCCTCCAGCAGGTCCTCCTCCCACTCCTCTGTACCCTTGGGGAACGTTGTGCCCGGCTCCTCCCGCATGTCTCCGTCATAGGTTCGCTTCATCATGGCTCCTCCGTGTTTTGTTAGTTCGGACAAATTATAGTTCAATCTGGCTAAGATGTCAATTCCCGTCGGACAGGCGCTGCATAGATTTTCGTCATCTGGTTATTTGGACGTAAAAAACGCCTCTCCGCGAGGATTTTCGCTCTCGCAGGAAGCGTTTTTTTCTGATAAGTCTTCCGATTTTATTCGTCTTCGTCCTCCAGCCTACGCAGACCGGCTACTGC
>JAJQCL010000190.1 GCA_021202715.1 Lachnospiraceae bacterium | reverse complement strand
CCGTTAAAAACGCGGGATAAATGTTACTATTAGAAGGACTATGGGCGCCGATATTGACAGTGCCTGTGGTCAGTTGCGGAAAAAAATTGTTTTACAGCGGGAGCAGAGAGGGGGCCTTTCATGAACAGCTGTGCTGTGACCGATATCGGTCAGCTTCGCCAGAGCAATCAGGATTTCGTGTATGCCTCGGATCGTGCCCTGGGAAATCTGGAGAATTTTTACATAGTGGCCGACGGAATGGGCGGTCATCAGGGAGGCGGCTTCGCATCCCGATACGCCGTCGAGCGGATGACGGAGCTTCTGGAGACGGACCGGGAGCATGAGGCGGTTCCGGCCCTGAATGAGGCGTTGACAACCGTGAACCGGGAACTCTATCGGAAAGCCGGTTCCTTTGATGAACTTCGGGGGATGGGTACGACGATTGTCGCCGCGACAGTTTCTGAGGGGATTCTGTATGTACTCAACATCGGCGACAGCCGTCTCTATCTGATCAATGACGGGATCCGTCAGGTGACGCGGGATCATTCCTGGGTGGAAGAGATGATCGCACAGGGGAAGCTTGTGCGCGGCAGTGAACTGTACTATCAGAAGAAGAATGTGATTACCCGGGCGGTCGGCGTGAATGAGTGGGTGGCCGCTGATTTTTTTGAGATCGAGCTTCAGCCTGGCGATAAGATCCTCCTGTGCTCCGACGGCCTCACGAATATGGTGTCGGATGAGGAGATCTTTGAAACGGTGAATCGGTGCGAAACCTGCCGGGAGGCGGTTTCACAGCTGATTCGGCAGGCGAATGCCAATGGAGGAAAGGACAACATTTCGGTTGTCATCGCAGATCCGGAGAGAAACGAGGAGGAAATATGCTGAGCGCAGGAATGTTTTTGGGAAACCGTTATGAAATTATAAACAGGATCGGCTCCGGCGGGATGTCTGATGTCTACCGGTCGAAGGATCATAAGCTGAACCGGTATGTGGCGATCAAGGTTCTGAAGTCGGAGTTTTCCGCCGATCAGAATTTTCTGGCGAAGTTCCGCATGGAAGCCCAGTCGGCGGCCTGCCTTTCTCACCCGAATATTGTCAATGTCTATGACGTGGGCGAGGATCGGGGCATCTATTATATCGTCATGGAGCTCATCGAGGGGATCACCCTGAAGAAATACATCGAGCGCAAGAAGAAGCTGGAGATCCGGGAATCGATCGAGGTGGCGATGCAGGTGGCGCGCGGCCTGGAAGCGGCGCATAAGCAGCATATCGTTCACCGGGATATCAAGCCGCAGAACATCATGATCTCCAAAGAGGGCAAGGTGAAGGTGACAGATTTCGGTATTGCCCGGGCTTCCTCCAGCCAGACCATCAGCTCCAATACAATGGGCAGCGTGCACTATATTTCCCCGGAACAGGCCCGGGGCGGCTACTGTGATGAGCGCAGCGACATTTATTCGCTGGGCATCACTCTCTATGAGATGCTGACGGGGCGGGTTCCCTTCGAGGGAGAATCGACGGTCTCTGTGGCGTTGTTGCATATCCAGGGGGAGATGGTTCCGCCGAGACAGTACGAACCGCTGATCCCTGTGAGCCTCGAGAAGATCATTTTGAAATGCACGCAGAAGAAGCCGGAGCTTCGTTATGCTTCGGCGACGGAGCTGATCGAGGATCTGAAGAAATCCCTGACGATGCCGAACGAGAATTTTGTCAAGATCGCCTCGCTGAATTCGGATTCCCCGACCATGGTGTTCGGCGCGGACGAACAGGAGCAGATCCGCCAGCAGAGAGGCGAGGAAGACGACGCCTATTATGAGGGGGAGGAAGACGGTTATCGGGACTATGATGACCGGGCGTATGATGATCGGGATTATGAAGATCGAGACTACGATGACCGGCGTTATGATGACCGGGACTATGACGACGATTACGACGATGAGGAGGATGATTCTCGGCGAAGCAAGGTGGAAAAGGTGGTCACGGGCGTCAGTATCGGCGTGGCGATCCTGATTCTGCTTTTTGTCGTGGTCTTTGTGCTGAAGAGCTGCGGTGCGGACAGTACGGCGGAGACCAGCACGGAGGCGAGTACCGAGGAAACAACCGAGGAGGCGAGTACCGCAGCGACCGTGGAGATGGAGAATCTTCTCGGAATGACGGAGGAGAACGCGATCGCCCGTCTGGAGGCGCTGGGATTAACGTATAAGGTGGAGACGGGAGCCTCCGATGATTATGACGAAGGCCTGGTCTATGAACAGGAATACA
The DNA here is from genome assembly GCA_021202715.1 of Lachnospiraceae bacterium. GTDB lineage: Bacteria > Bacillota > Clostridia > Lachnospirales > Lachnospiraceae > UBA3305. Next base: position 11,140 of record JAJQCL010000190.1, on the reverse strand, counting down.
GGGAGGGGGAGACTCTGGAAGAAGGAACCCGTGTGACCATCAAGGTCAGTACCGGAGCTTCCCAGGTCACGATCCCCACGAATCTTGAGGGGATGTCCGTCTCGGAGGCTACCTCGGCGCTGGAAGCGCTGGGCTTCACGGTCTCTTCGCGTACCACGGAGGAGAACAGTGACGACGTAGAGGAAGGTCTGGTCATCGATACGGATCCCTCGATGGGCTCTTCCGCGGATAAAGGATCGACGGTGAGCCTGATCCTCAGTGCCGGACCGGCCACGGTGACCGTGGAGGTGCCGGATGTCACCGGACTGACGAAGTCCAAGGCCGTGGAGAAGCTGGAGAACCTGGGACTGAAGGTGACGTCCAGCGAGGCGGCCAGCGACGATGTGTCGGAGGGGCTGGTTATTTCCCAGTCTGTGGATGAGGGAACGGAAGTGGAGGAAGGAACCAGCGTCTCCATTGTGGTCAGCACCGGTTCAGCCAAGGTGACGGTTCCCAATCTGAAATATTATACGCTTAGCGAGGCGAAATCAGCTCTGAAAGAACTGGGGCTGGAGATCGGCGAAGTGGAAGAGGAATACAGCGACGACAGTATGAAGGGCGTCGTGATCAGTCAGAGCGTTGACAGCGGCAAGAGTGTGGAGAAGGGCACCTCGATCGATATCGTGATCGGGCTGGGAGCGGAGCCCACGACCGCGGCGACGACCAAGGCGAGTGAAGAGACAGAAGAAGTCACTTATGAAGACGGAGGGGATCCGGACGATCAGTAAGGAACATGAGCGCAGAAGTAAAGGGCGGATATGCAGGGTAAGATCGTAAAGGGAATCGGCGGTTTCTATTATGTCCACGATGGGCGCGGGCGTGTCTATGAGTGTAAGGCCAGGGGGATCTTCCGCAGCCGGAAGATCCGTCCTCTGGTCGGAGACGACGTGGAATTCACCGTGCTGGATGAGACAGAGGCTCTGGGCAGTGTGGAGGAGATCCTGCCCCGGAGAAATGAGCTGGTGCGGCCGGCCGTGGCCAACATCGATCAGGCGGTTCTGGTCTTTGCGCTGAAGGATCCTGTGCCGAATTTCAATCTTCTCGACCGTTTTCTTATTATGATGGAGTGTCAGGAGCTTCCGTCTGTGCTTGTGTTCAATAAAGAGGATCTGGTGGGAGAGGACATGGAAACCCTGTGCCGGAATGTCTACGGCGCTGCGGAATATCCGCTGCTTTTCATCAGTGCAAGGCGGGAGCAGGGCGTAGAGCGTGTGCGGGAGATCCTGCGCGGAAAGACGACGGTCCTTGCCGGTCCTTCCGGTGTGGGCAAGTCGTCTCTTCTGAATGCGCTGACACATAACCAGTGCATGGAAACCGGCGAGGTCTCCGCCCGGATCGGCCGGGGACGGCATACGACCCGGCATTCGGAGCTGTTTTATCTGGAGGAAGGGACGTTTCTCATGGACACGCCGGGCTTCACTTCTCTGGAAATTTTTGAGAAGGAAGCGGGACAGCTGCAGGAGTGCTATCCGGAATTCGCAGCATATCGGGAAGCCTGCCGTTTTCCGGACTGCGTTCATGTGGGAGAACGGGACTGCGGTGTCAAGACCGCTGTGGCGGAGGGGAAGATCTCTCCGGTGCGCTATGAAAATTACCGGCAGATCTATCAGGAGATCCGGGAGACAAAGAAGTATTAGGAGGGCAGACCCTTATGTTGGAATATCGATTATCCCCTTCAGTTCTGGCGGCGGACTTCGCCAGACTGGGAGAGGAGGCGGCAGCGGTCGAGGCGGCCGGAGCCCAGTATCTTCATCTGGATGTCATGGATGGGCTGTTTGTTCCCAGCCTCTCCATCGGATTGCCTGTGATCCGGTCCCTGAGAAAAGTCTCGGGACTGGTTTTTGATGTACATCTCATGATCGGGGAGCCGGATCGCTATCTGGCAGATTTCGCGGCATCCGGAGCGGATATCCTGACGGTTCATGAAGAAACCTGTCAGCATCTGGACCGCACACTGGATCAGATCCATGCGCTGGGATGCCGGACCGGTGTGGCGCTCAACCCGGCCACGCCCTTTGAAACCCTTCGCTGGGTTCTTCCGAAGATTGACATGATCCTTCTCATGACCGTGAATCCGGGATTTGGCGGGCAGAAATATATTCCCGCCATGACGGAGAAGATTGCGGCGCTGCGCAGCTGGCTGACGGAGCAGGGACGGGAGACCGACATTCAGGTGGACGGCGGCATCACGCTGGACAATGCGGAGGAGGTGCTGCAGGCCGGCGCCAATATTCTGGTGGCCGGTTCCGCTGTATTTGAGGGGGATCCCGGGGCGAATATCCGGGCTTTCTTGGAACAGATGAATCGATGGAGAGAGGGAGGGCGGGCATGAGAAGACGCAGCACAACGGGAATCTGTCTGATGCTGGTCTGTCTTCTGTGTCTGTCCGGCTGCGGCTTCCATTTCAGTGAGATCCTGCCGGGGAGCGGTCTCTCTTCCGACGTTTTGATGAAAGCGGACGAGGAAGTTCTGTCGACCGAGGAGGGAAGCGTCTGGCTCTGGGCGCTGAAAACAGCCTGCGAGAACGATACCAGTGAAGAGATCTGGTCTGTGAATCTGGAAGAGGGAACGACCGAAGAGGTCCTGAAGGAGGCGGCCAGGGAGTATATACAGGAAATGTTTCTGGCTGCGCAGATGGCTCAGGCGGATGGACTCACCGTCAGCGGGGAGGTCCAGACGCAGATCGAGACAGCGGCCGCGCAGTATATGACGGCACTTTCCGGGGACGCTTCCTCCGATGCGGGCCTGCAGGACGCGGTTGTGCAGGCATATACGCGGCTGTACCTGGCGCGTTTATCGCTGTCCAATGCACTGAGCGCCTCCAATGTGGAGATCACCGATGACGAGGCCCGTGTTGTGCGGGTCTATCAGATCATCCTTTCCTTTGAAACGGACGAGGAGAAAACAACGCAGAAAAAGAGAGCGGATAAGATTGTCAGCCGGGTCGAGAAGGGAACGTCGACCTTTGCGGTCCAGGCACTTGAATACAGCGACGCGGATACCATTGAACTGACGGTGGTGCGGGATCAGCTGGACCGGGAGCTGGAGACCGCCGTCTTCGCTCTTTCGGACGGTGAGATGTCGGAGGTTCTGGAGACGGACGACAGCTATGTGATCTATTATTGTGTGGATGACATGATGGAGGAGGAGACGGAAGCGCACCGGGAGGAACTCCGGACGGAGAAGCTGGAGGGACTGTATCAGGATGCGCTGGCAGACTACAGCGAGGAGACAGACTGGAAATGGAATTCATCCGCCTGGAAAGGGCTTTCTGTCACGGATGAGGAGGCAGCGGCTGCGGATTTCTTCGGAATCTATGCGGAAACAGTGAGCGGCTGAGAGTGAGGGAAAACAGATAAAACGAAGGGATGCGGTTATGAAAAAGGAAAACCTGATGTGGATCGTGATGCTGCTGGTCGCAGTCCTGGCGGTGGGCACCTGGCTGAACAGCTCTTCCGGAGAGACGGGCTCATCGGCGGAAACGGAAACGACGACCGAAGCGGAAACGGAGTCATTGGAAGCCGGGGAGACCTGACGGCAGGGGGTATATAAAATGATTACAATTGTGGACTATGACGCCGGCAATCTGAAGAGCGTGGAGAAAGCGCTCCGGCTTCTGGGAGAGGATCCCCGAGTGACGCGGGATCCGGAGATGATTCTGCATGCGGATAAGGTGATCCTGCCGGGGGTCGGCGCTTTTGGAGACGCCATGGAGAATCTGGATCGATTCGGCCTGACAGAAGTCCTGCGTCAGGTGGCGGCGAAGGGCACACCCTTCCTTGGCATCTGCCTTGGCATGCAGCTGCTTTTTGAGCGCAGCGATGAAAGTGTGGGCGTGAAGGGACTGGGGATCCTTCCCGGGGAGATTCTGCGGATCCCGCCCGCTCAGGGCTTGAAAATTCCCCACATGGGATGGAATTCTCTGGAGCTCACACCGGGCGCCAGACTCTTTGCAGGGGTGGAAAACGGCTCCTATGTGTATTTTGTCCATTCGTACTATCTGAAGGCCAGGGAAGAGTCGATGGTGGCAGCGACCACGGAATACAGCGTACATATCCATGCTTCGGTGGAGTCCGGGAATGTGTTTGGCTGCCAGTTTCATCCTGAGAAGAGCAGCTCCGTGGGGCTCACAATCCTGAAAAATTTTGTTGGACTGTAGGAGGAAGCGCCCATGTTTACAAAGAGAATTATCCCCTGTCTGGATGTGCATGCCGGGCGAGTCGTCAAGGGCGTGAATTTTGTTCATCTGCGGGATGCCGGGGATCCGGTGGAGATCGCGGCCGCCTACGACGCGGCCGGGGCTGATGAACTGGTCTTTCTTGATATTACGGCGTCCTCGGAGGCCCGGAATATCATGATCGATATGGTGCGGCGGGAAGGCGCCGACAAGCTCTCGGTCAATTCCTCGGCGATCAACCGGCCGGAGCTCATCTCGGAGGCGGCAGACAAGTTCGGAAGCCAGTGCGTCGTGGTGGCGATCGATGCCCGGAGACGGCCGGACGGCAGCGGCTGGACGGTGTTAAAGAACGGAGGCCGCATCGATGTGGGCCTCGACGCGATCGAGTGGGCCCGGAAGGCCTGTGAGCTGGGTGCGGGGGAGATCCTGCTCACCAGCATGGACTGCGACGGAACGAAGGCCGGCTATGACAATGAGCTGACGGCACTGGTCGCGGAAAATGTCTCGGTTCCGGTCATTGCCTCGGGCGGCGCCGGGACGAAGGAGCATTTTTACGATGCCCTGACCGTGGGACGGGCGGATGCAGCGCTGGCGGCGTCTCTGTTCCACTACCGGGAACTGGAAATTCGTGATTTGAAGGAATATCTGGCGGGCCGCGGGCTGTCTGTGCGTCTTTGATGCGCACTCACGTGTCAGGAAGCATGTCGTCCAAGCGACCGTGCCCGGCGCAGGCGGCAGAAGAAGACTTCTGTCGGTCATGACAAGTCAGATATTTAAAGGAGATACAAGAGAGGAAGGATGCGCTATGGCTGCCATATCCAACGACTGGCTGGAACCGCTCTCGCCGGAATTCCGGAAGCCCTACTATGCCAGGTTATATCGGACGGTGAAGGAAGCATACAATACCCGGGAGGTATTTCCGCCCGCGGATGACATCTTCAATGCCTTTGCCCTGACGCCTCTGACCAGCGTAAAGGCGGTGATCCTGGGGCAGGATCCGTATCACAATAACGGCCAGGCGCATGGCCTCTGTTTCTCCGTGCGCCCTGAGGTGGAGATCCCTCCGTCCCTGAAGAATATTTACCGGGAGCTGGCGGATGATGTGGGCTGTTATATTCCCAATCACGGCTGTCTGACCAAATGGGCGGAACAGGGCGTTCTGCTTCTGAATACTGTGCTGACGGTGCAGGCGCATCGCGCGTACTCCCACCGGGGCATTGGCTGGGAGGAATTCACCGATGCAGCCATCCGGATCCTGAATGAACAGGACCGCCCTATCGTGTTTCTCCTGTGGGGACGTCCGGCGCAGGCCAAGGAGCGGATGCTGACCAATCCCCGGCATCTGGTCCTGAAAGCGGCCCATCCCAGCCCCCTGTCGGCGAATGGCGGGTTCTTCGGGTGCCGTCATTTCAGCCAGACCAACGAGTTCCTGAAAGCGCACGGTGTGGAACCCATCGACTGGCAGATTGAGAATATCGATTCAACCGAGAGAGGAGAGGGAACATGAACCTGGTCGAAGTGATCAAAGTGATCTTTTATGGAATCGTCGAGGGAATTACCGAGTGGCTTCCCGTCAGCAGCACGGGACATCTCATCCTCTTTGAGAGCCTGTGGCCGCTGAATCAGAGTGAGAATTTCATGGAAATGTTTCGCGTCGTGATTCAGCTCGGGGCGATCCTGGCGGTCTGCGTCCTTTATTTTCAGCGTCTGAATCCCTTTAGCCGCAGCCACTCGCTGGCGGAGAAGAACGAAATCTTCGGCATCTGGGGGAAGGTGATCGTGGGCTGCATTCCGGCCGGGGTCCTGGGCGTTCTGTTCAATGACTTCTTTGACGAATATTTCTATAACTGGCCGGTGGTCGCCTTTACACTGATTCTGTACGGCGTTCTGTTTATCCTGATCGAGAACCGGAACCGGGGACGGCGGCCGCGGGTGCGCAGTTTCCGGCAGATGACCTATCCGATGGCATTGCTGATCGGCTGCTGCCAGGTGCTGTCTCTGGTGCCCGGCACTTCACGCTCCGGTTCCAGCATCCTGGGAGCCATGTTTTTCGGTGTCTCCCGGCCGGTGGCGGCGGAGTTTTCCTTCTTTATGGCGATCCCCATTATGTTCGGAGCCAGCCTTTTGAAGCTGGTGAAGTATGGTCTGGCGTTTACGGTCAGCGAGCTGATCTGTCTGTTTCTGGGGATGGTGATCGCTTTTGTTGTGTCTCTGGCAGCCATCCGCTTCCTGATGGATTATGTAAAAAGACATGATTTCAGAGTGTTCGGGTATTATCGGATCGTTCTGGGCATCGTGGTCGTCGTGTATTTCGCCGGAAAGGCGCTGCTTGCAGCCTGAAGACTGTGAGAAGAGCGGGGCGTACAGACAGGAGGGAACAGAGAAAAAATGGCTGAGAGCAGAGAAAGGGACGGCAGCCGGCAGGAGACACAGGAGAACGACACACGGCAGGACGATCTGGGTCGTTATGTGTTTGACTGGCGCAATCCCAATATGACGGCCAGGACGGTAGAGAGACGCGGCAGCCTGGCTTCTGGGAATGAAGAGGGATTCCGGAGCCTGCCGGAGGATGAGAGAGCAGATGAGAGAGACATGACCGGAAAGAGGACACAGAAGAACACCGGACGCAGGAGCACCGGTGCCCGAAAGGCGACGGGGCGTTCGTCTGCGGGGGGGAGTCGACATGACAGCACAGTCCGGAACGGAGCGGGAGCGCGGAAAGCCGCCGGTGGAAACGGAAAACGGCGAAAAAAAACAGGAATGCGCCGTCTGCGGGCCTGGCTGAACCGGATTCTGGCGGTTCTTCTTTTTGCAGCGTTTCTGGCTCTTCTGATCTGGGGCTTCTCCCGGCTTCTGGGCGTGCTGAACGGAGGAGAGGCTGCTGCCGAAGTGAATTATGATGTCCTGCCGGATTATGTGACGGAGGACTATCTGACGGTGAATCCCTATTCACGTCCGGGCATTTCTCTCAGTGAGGTCAATGGGATCGTGATTCATTATACGGCCAATCCGGGTACGACGGCTCAGCAGAACCGGGATTACTTCGAGGGACTGGCGGAGAGTGAGGAAACCCGCGCCAGCAGCCATTTTATCATCGGGATCGATGGAGAGGTGATCGCCTGCGTTCCGCTGGGGGAGCTGGCCTACGCCTCCAACAGCCGGAATACAGATACGATTTCCATTGAATGCTGCCATGAGGATGAGAGCGGCGCGTTTACGGAGGCCACCTATGAATCTCTGGTGAAGCTGACGGTCTGGCTCTGCGGGAAATATGGACTGGAGTCGGAGGCGGTGATTCGCCACTATGATATCACAGGGAAGAGCTGCCCGAAGTATTACGTGGACAATCCGGAGGCCTGGACCGAATTCCTCGGTGATGTGGCGGATGGACTACAATAAACGATTTCAAAAAAACGGACAGTGACGGGCGCCCTTCGGGGCGTCCTTTTCTGACTGTCTGGGGAATAAAAGGGTGAATCTGAAGAACTGTTCATGTTTTGAACCGGAAAAATGTGAATCATGAAAAAAATGACAAGGATAAATCGAAAAAATACACTAGACTTTTCGCAGGTAACCAGTATATAATATGATCTGGAGGCAGACCATGGATTTCACACAGTGAAAATACACGCCGTGAGATTCTGGGAGGCCGAAAACTGTTCACTCATTGAAATAAACTTAAGGAGGAGTTTACAATGAAGAGAAAATATTCCATCGCACATCTGAGCGCACTTAAGGTTCCGCCGCAGGACATGGTGTACATGGCAGCGGCTGCCGGATATGACTATGTCAGCATCCGCTCCGTGATCCTGGGAACGCCCGGCGAGCCCAACTACGCCGTCGAGAAGAATCCGGAGATGTACAAAGAATTCGACGAGGCGATGAGAGCCACCGGTATGAAGCTCAGTGATATCGAGCTGTTCCGTCTGACCGACGAAGTGGATATCGATGCATGGAAGCCGGCCTTCGAGTTTGCTCAGGCTCATGACTGCCATCAGCTGATCACCAGCTGCTGGACCCAGAAAAAAGAGTATGCCAAAGAGACGCTGGCCAAGCTCTGCGAGACCATCAAGCCCTACGGCATCACCGCCAACTTCGAGTTCGTGACCTGGTCCGCCTGCCCGACTCTGAAGGAAGCCAAGGAATACATCACCTCCACCGGCGCGGACAACATCGGCCTGCTGGTAGACACCCTGCATTTTGATCGCTCCCGCGTGACGCTGGCGGAGCTGGATGAGTGCCCCCGCGACTGGTTCAATTTCGTCCATCTGTGCGACGGCCCGGCTCCCAGACCGGCCATGGACGACAATGAGGCTCTGATCCATACCGGACGTGACGCCCGTTACTATGTGGGCGAGGGCTGCGTGGATATCGCCGGTATCGTCAGCCACATCCCGGATACCGCGACTCTGTCCATTGAGCTTCCTCATATCAAGAGAGTGGAAGCCTACGGCGCTCTGGAGCACTACAAACAGTGCCTGAATACCGCGAAGGCGTATCTGAAGCTGCACGGCCTGGACGAGTAATTCGTTTTTGATCTTATTATATTCGATCATTCATAAAGAAAAAGATATAATTAACAGTCGACAGGTTGCCCGAACAATTTGATTCAGAGATGTATTGATACAAAAATACTATGAATTTTATTTGGACAACCTATTGACGAATATGGATGCGAGTGGTACAATTCCGTTGTGTGGAAGAAGAGATTCCACCACGTGAAATAACACACCATATTTTTTAAGGAGGAACCGAACAATGAGTAGAATGAGCGACATGAGCGCACATCAGGAAAAGCTGTCTCCCGAGCAGTTTGCGGATGTCATGGATTGCTTCGCAAGAGCGGACAAGGCTCAGCTTGAGTTTGAGACCTACAGCCAGGAGGAGATCGACAAAGCGATCAAGTCCATTGCGCAGATGGTTGCCAACTCCAAGACGTTCCATGAGCTGGTTATGTACGGCATCAAGGAGTCCCGTTTTGGTGATCCCATCAGCCGTGAGAACAAGAGATTCAAGATCCGCGGTATCCTGCGTGACTGCCTGCGTGAGAAGAGCGTCGGCAAGATCGGTGAGTATCCCGAGAGAAAGATCGAGCTGTATGCGAAGCCCGTGGGCGTGATCGCCTGCATCATCCCGGCGACCAACCCCGACCTGACTCCCGCTGGAAACGCTGTCTATGCTCTGAAAGCGAGAAATGCCATCATCTTCTCCCCGCATCCCAGAACAGCCGGCACCTCTGCGGCGACCATCAACCTGATGCGTTACGGTCTGGCCCGTGTTGGCGCTCCTCAGGATCTGATCCAGTGCCTCGGCGGCGCGAACATGACCTTCACCAAGGAAGACGTGGCGGGCGCTGTTCCGGAGAATCTGGAGTACTTCATCAAGCCCGGTACTGTGAAGATCAACAAAGCGATCTCCGAAGCTCTGATGACCAAGTGCGATCTGGTTATCGCCACCGGCGGACAGGGCGTTGTACGTCGTTCCTACAGCTCCGGTACTCCCGCTTTCGGTGTGGGCGCCGGTAATGCGACCATGATCTGGGATGAGACTGCGATCCAGGATCTGCATCATGCGGCTGATAACACCATGCGTTCCAAGACGTCCGACTTCGGTTCCGGCTGCTCCGCTGACGGCAACGTCGTGATCCACGAGAGCATCTGGGATGCTGCCATCGCTGAGCTTGAGGCTGTGGGCGGCTATATGATGACCGAGGAAGAGCAGGAGAAGATGAAGAACGCGATGTGGGATGAGGAGATCCACAGACTGTCCGATACCGTTGCCCTGTCTGCGCAGGATATGGCGACGAAGGCCGGTTTTGAGATCCCTGCCGACAAGAGATTCCTGATCGCCTCCCATGGAACCGGCGTGTACACCAAGGGTGTTGAGGGCATCTGGTGCCGTGAGAAGCTCTCCACCGTGCTGGCTGTTCACAAATACAGCGGCGAGTTCCAGAACGCCATCGACGCCATCATGGCCATCCATGAGGTCGGCGGCAAGGGCCACTCCGTGGGTATCTTCTCCTTCGATGATGACCACATCCACAGACTGGCTATGGTAGCCCGCGTAGGACGTATCATGGTTCGTCAGCCTCAGTCCAAGGCGAACAGCGGCTCCATGAACAATGGTATGCCTATGACCTCCTCCATCGGCTGCGGCACCTGGGGCGGCAACGCGACATCCGAGAACGTGCATCTGCATCACTATATGAACGTGACCTGGGTTTCCAGAGAGTATGAGACTCCCGACTGGCAGACCGATGAGGAACTGTTCGGTGAGTTCTACAATCCGGAGCTGGAGAAGGTACAGTACTCCGCGTACAACTCCAACGACGCTCTGAACTAATTGCCCTGTGCAGTGAGTTCGTGAGATCATACCCCTTTTAAGAACAATCGGCGGCTGCCTGGCGACAGGCGGCCGCGTCCCTAACACACATCCAAAGGAGTAAACATGAAAAAATTAGTTTCTGATCAGATCGTTGACTACCTGGAGCGCCGCGGCGTTGAGTATGTATTCGGTCTTTGCGGACATACCGTCATCGCCATGCTGGATGCCTTCAGCCGTTCTACGAAGCTGAGATATATCAGCGTCCGTCACGAGCAGATCGCTGCGACGGCGGCGGATGGCTATGCACGTGTCGCACATAAGGCGGGCGTGATGATCTGCCACCTTGGACCCGGACTGACCAATGCTACCACCGGTGTGGCCAATGCGGCTTTCGATTCCATCCCCATGGTTGTCATCGCCGGTGATGTTCCCAGCTATTACTACGGCAAGCATCCTCATCAGGAAGTGAACATGCACTGCGACGGTTCCCAGTACGACATCTACAAGCCCTTCGTCAAGAGAGCCTGGAGAATCGATCGTCCGGAAGCCTTCCCCGAGGTGCTGGACTAGTCGTTCCGTCTGGCAGAGTCCGGAAGACCC
>JAJQCL010000122.1 GCA_021202715.1 Lachnospiraceae bacterium | reverse complement strand
AATATGAACCTTTCATATTGTAAGGGAAGTTCCGGTAAACCCTGTTTTATATTTTCGTTCTTATTCAGTCTGTCCCCGATACTGCCCCGGCGTATAGCCGGTCACTTTTTTGAAAACGCGGATAAAATTCTGAATGGAGTTAAACCCGCACTGGAAGCCAATCTCCTTGATCGTCATGGAGGTCACCTTCAGCATCTGCCGCGCTTTATCCACACGGTAGGAGGCCAGATAGGCGCTGAACTTCTCTCCGCCGATCTCGTTGAACAGCTCGCTGAGATAGGAGGCACTGATTCCGATGTACTCCGCCACATCATTGAGAGACAGGTTGCTGTTGGCATAGTTCTCACCGATGAATTCCTTTGCCGTCTCAACATAACGATAGCGGCTCTTCTTGTTGTAACTCAGAATCAACTGGCAGACCTCCTGACATTGCTCCACAATAAAGGATTCCAGAGACTCCGCATCCTGAAAGCCACGAATCGTCACCGAGGTCCGGCTCTCCTCCAGCTTATCCTGCTCTTCCTGTGTCAGCGGGTAGGAAATCAGTTTTTCCAGCATCTCATCCATAAACATTTCCAGGCAGCCCTTGCTGCCCTCCAGGTCGTCTCCATACTGCTGAAACACCTCTGCTACGACCTGTTCCACCATAATCTTCGCCCCGGGACGCTCTCCCCGGGCCGCCAGAGCGCTGATACTCCGGCTGCGCTCCTTAAACCAATAGCGGTTGAGGACGATCTTCGTCTCAGCCTCCGGTGTTTTATCCTCTCCCACCGTCTCCGGCTGTTCGGTGATACTCTCCTCACTATGGATGCTATAACGCTGATAATGTACCTTTTCTGCTGCTTCCAGGTAGGATCCCCGGATGTCAACGAGCCGGTTGCAGATCTGACCGGACTCCACATAGAGCGTGTAAGGCAGTCCCTGCGCGCTCCGGCGCAGCGTCTGCTGTACAGAAAGGAACTCTTTCTTGACCTCGACGGCCGATGCCTCCTCCGGGAACGCCAGGATCAGCGCCATGGAGACACGATCCAGACGGCACCAGTAAAACTGAAAGCCCGAGGCCTTCGAAGCCAGATCGCTCAGCATGTTCTGCAGGGAGGCGAGATACAGATTCCATTCTGTATCCGACACGCCGCGGTTCCCCGGTTCCTCAATGAAACAGAGCCCCACGGCGAACCGTCCCTTCAGGGAAAGAGGATTCCCGATGCCCGCCAGAATTTCCTCCATACGCTCCATCGTATAATCCTTCCCGCCAAGGAGCTTGAGAACCGTACTCTCCAGAATCTCCGGCGCCACGGAGCTGACCACCGCAGACAGGTATTCCTGCTGATCCAGAGCCTTCGAATAGGCTCCCTCCAGCAGATCGAACTCATTGTAGGTCTTCTTACTGTCGATCGCCGGAACCGCTTTCCCGGCCGCCAGATCCACCAGACGGTTAATGGGCTGATAAATGCTGCGTACCACATAGATTGTGATCAAAACACTAAAGGCCAGAAGAATCAACAGGGCAGGAACCAGGGCCTGCAGTGTATCAACCAGAGTTACCCGCATGGAATCATAGTCAATCTGCAGAATATACTGCCATCCAAGGCGCTCCGATGCGACGTAATAATAGCTTCCATCCGTCCGGATATTCTCCTTCTGCACCTCTTCCTGTGTGAGGAATTCATTTTCAGAGTCCCAATTCACCTCGACATCCCCATAAGGAAGACAGGCTGTCAGAATTGGCTCTCCCCCCGCATCATAGAGAAATACGATATTCTCCACTTCATCGTATTCATTGGACAGGGCTGAGTTCAGCGCCTCCTGATCCACCTCATAAACCAGAATTCCGATTGGTGTATTTGTGAGTGAAAAATACTGTACCAGAAAAATATTCCCCTTGACCGTCACCAGATATGTACAAACGGAATCCGTCTCTGACTCTGCAAAAAGGATGCTGTTCTCTCCCGAAGTAACACAGTCCAGGACGTAGGCTTCCTCCCATTCAGAAATGTCCTTCACGGAATAAGAACCGTTCTCCATTACGGAACCGTCAACGACTGCGTAAAAGATAGCGCGTTCCACCACAGTGCCCCGCGCAGTACTGTTGAGCTGCCGGATCATCCGATAGATCTGTGTCTGCGGATCATCCGAGGCTCCGGAAACCATATAGCTGGAGAAATCCGAGTTCCAGAGGATCTGCGTCATGCTCTGGGACAGATCATCAAAGATCTGCTCCACCGTCCGGTTCAACGCTGTAACCCGATTCAGATTACTCTCCATCACCTGTCTTTGCTGGTCAACCGTCGCGATCCGGTTAATCCAGAACGTAATAAAAACCAGCATTACCACCAACAGCGTCAGCAGGCTCCAGAGAATCCTCGTAAAAACACTGCGGTTGGAGGTCAGCTCCCTGGCAAATTTATTTTTGATTCCTGTAAACATGCTCTCTCCTGCTCTATAGCGCAAAAAATCCGGATCTGTTTTCCTTCATCCGATTGTCATCATCTGTTCGTATTCTATCATAAAAGTTTTTTTTCGTAAAGGCAGTGAAATCCATTCTCTATGATCCGAGAAAAACCGTTTTGTCAGACAGACCGGGCAAAACACGGTGAACCCGTGAAACAGAAAAACGGCAGGCTTTATGCCTGCCGCAAAACGTAGCGGAGAAGAGATTTGAACTCATGACACCACGGGTATGAACCGTGTGCTCTAGCCAACTGAGCTACTCCGCCAGGATGGGGCCTGTAGGACTCGAACCTATGACCCTCTGCTTGTAAGGCA
>JAJQCL010000131.1 GCA_021202715.1 Lachnospiraceae bacterium | reverse complement strand
GGGATGAAGGGGGCTGCTCTGGCCCCGGGATTATCTCCGGTCGTCAGCATGCTGAGCTGCATGATCCATTATCTGTCTGCGAACAATACGATCCGGTTTCGGCCGGTGCGTCCTGCTCTGCGGCCCCTGCTGAATGCCTGCCGCCTCGGGACGTCCTATTTTATCGGGGAGATCGCCAGCGGCCTGACGATGACGGCGTATAATTATATCCTGCTGGGACTGGCCGGGAACGTGGCGGTGGCGGCGTACGGCGTCGTTGCGAACCTGGCGCTGGTCGCGACGGCGATCTTTAACGGGATCTCTCAGGGCCAGCAGCCTGTGATCAGTGAACTCTATGCGCAGAATAACCGCGACGGCGTAAAGAGAGCGGAGAGACATTCTCTGCAGATCTCCCTGGGCGTGGCCGTGGCTCTTCTGGTCTGCATCCTTGTCTTTGCAAACGAAGTGGCGGAGATCTTCAACAGTGAGCACTCGGCGGTTCTGGCGCGTTATGCCACACAGGGCCTGCGCATCTATTTTACAGGATTTTTATTCGCGGCGGTGAATATTGTGCGGGCCGGATATTTCAGCGCGGTCAACGCGCCGGGGAAATCCTTTGTGATCTCCATAAGCCGGGGCGTCGTCTCGATCATCGCCTTCGCCTTTCTCCTGTCCAGGCTCTGGGGAATCTATGGCGTCTGGCTGTCCTTCCCCGCGGCGGAGCTGTTCACACTGCTGATCTCCGGGCGGTAGCATGCTTTCTGCTACCTGAATGTACACTTTATCGTTCGGTTTTTTGGCCAATTAAGCCAGTGAAGCTCGTCTTGCTTCAATATACATACTGATGTCATCAACGATATACTGTCTCCCTGTGGTATGCAGGGCTTCATAATAATCATGGATATAGTCGATTACCTTGTAATTGTTAAAGAGTTCAATGACGCTCTTACCATTCAAGCCCTTAGCTGCCTTATATTCTTCTATGCAGTATACCGCAAAATTTGTTCTTTCTTCCATCGCTTATGCCTCCTCCGGGTAAGTGATTTTTCCTGTCTCCCGTTCTTCCAGCCACAAAGCGTACAGGGTCGGGACGCTCAGGTGCCAGAGCTTCGTTTCCTCCCGCTCTAATTGGCGATATAAGTCCGACGCATAGAGTGCGGTCAGAGCATCTTTCTCTGTCATGCTCTGCCTTTCCATAATCATCCGAACCAGGCGGGGGACGATAAATTCCAGCATGGCTTTAAGACTTATTTCGCTCATCTAACCCCTCCTTTCCATCGTACTGTCCGATGTACGTCAGCTCTTTCAATGCTGCTTCTGTGGAAAAAATCATCTGGTTAAACAGTTTTCGCACTTTTAGTCGGGCAATGGTTTCTTCCTTCGTTAAGATACCTTCTTCATAAGCAATGAATGTGCGGTAGATTGTGTCATTGGCAACAGGGCCATAAACGATATCATAGTTGTCCCCGGAATAAGAAGCGCTCCGGTTGGCATATACAAAATCAAGCCAATCTTCGTTTGCTTCCGGGAAAATGAGGATTTTCAGTCTTTCCTGCAGTTCCTTGATCTCCGCAACCTCATACATGCTTATATGGGGTGTACCAGTCTCTCTCCGAGCCGATACCTTGCCTGCAAAATTAACTGCCTGGTTTACATTTGTCGTTGTATAGAACCCATATCCGAAATCCAGCGTCCGGTTTTGCTTCACAAGCCTGGGGTGATCGACAATCACGTTACTTCCATGATACAAAATCATGTGGACACCTCCAACATTTTCTGCGCAGTGGCATATTCCTTTCGAAGCGCTTTCAGCATTGTCTGAATATGCTTTCTATGTTCTATCTGTTCCTGTAATTGAGCCACCCGTTCGTCATCTTTTCCGATGTACTCCGATACAGTCCTCTTCCCGTCTCTATATTGCAAATAATAATACTGGTTTCCTCTTATGGACTTGGTGACTAAGGTCCCCTTTGGAAGCGAAGACAGTTTCAGCTCATATCCTTCTATCATTCGTTCGATCCGCTGTTGCTCCTGAGCAACGGCATCTCTGAGTAAACGCATACAGATTATCACCTGCCTTTGTCTGTATCTATATTTTAACCAACACACAATTATACGTCAACATATTTGTGTGACAACATCTACAGAGCGCCGGTTGGATATGTTTCCATGGACCAACCGACTCTTCCGAATAAATTTAAGAGGAATGATTTATTATTTTTGTTCTGCTCATTTTGTGAACACTTAACGGTTCTTGCTGTCAGGACAGCAGCCAGTCGATCAGATATAGGGAGCGGATGCCGTCGTAGGAAGTGATGTAATTCCGGTCCATCGACAGGACGATCTTTTCATAGTTGTCCGGAATCATGCGCAGTGGTCTTAATTCACGCTCACGGGTCTCCGGCGACAGCATGCTTTCTGTCACCTGGATGTACACTTTATCGTTCGGTTTTTCTGCCACAAAGTCAATTTCTGTTTCTCCAAATTTGCCGATATAAACACGATAGTCGCGGCGCATCAGTTCCAGAAATACGATGTTTTCAATCATATAACCGCGGTCCGTATCACGATAGCCGAGCAGCATATTGCGAAAGCCCAGATCGATGATATAGTTTTTTCCTAATGTTTTCAGCAGTTGTTTGCCTTTGACATCATATCGGCCGACAGGGTAGAAAATAAAAGCGCTGTGCAGCATTGAAAGATATTTATCTACCGTTTTGTTTGCGATATTTTTACCTTTCCCGGTTTGAATATCTCCTTCATGAGACAGGACATGGCCGATGCTGTTCGGAGAAGTGATGCTGCCAATGTTAGAACAGAGGAACAGAATGATTTTTTGAAGCGTTTCCTGACTGGCTCCGCTGTTGCGCTGCAGAATATCACGCAGGATAACGGTGGAGTAAATCCCTTCCAGAGCCTGATTGCTTCGTGCTTCGTTGAACTGATATTCCCTTAAAATGGGCATACCTCCAAACTGGAGATATCGCTGGAATTTTTCCTCTATGGTGATGGAATCTTCAAATTCGTAGAAGGTCAGAAACTCCTTAAAAGACAGCGGCAGCATGCGAATTTCTACATATCTGCCGGAAAGCAGTGTCGAAAACTCCGTAGAGAGCAAATAGGCATTTGACCCGGTAATATAAATGTCCACATTGAAGTCGAGGCGAAAGGATTCAATCGCTTTTTCCCAATGCTCTACCGCCTGAAGCTCATCAAAGATCAGATAGGTCTTTCCTGATTCTGATATGCGCTCACTGACATAGTCGTAGAACGTGAGATAGTCCGGGAGATTCCGGTAGCGCAGTGATTCCATATTCATATGGATGATATTGGTCTCGGCGACCCCGTGATTCGACAGATATTGATGAAACAGGTCCAGCAGAGACGATTTCCCGCACCGGCGGATTCCGGTGACGATCTTGACCAGATCCACATCCTTATGTTGAAGAAGCTGTTCAAGATACTCCGGGCGATTTATGAGCTTAGTCATGGCGCACCTCCGCATCCTTTTTTCTTTATTATCCATGAAAAACCAGGAAAGTCAATAGTTTTAGACTTGAAAGTCAGAAACTTTGCAAATGGAAAAAGTTTTAGACTTGAAGATTAAAAAATGCTCCAAGGGGGAGGTCTGCTTACCCGGAATCCTCTGATTCAGTCTGCGTAAATTCACAATAAAATATGTCGGAGAGATCGGAGAAAAATATGGATGATCATTGTCAACATATCGTCGATATGTTATAATCGAAGACACACAAAAAACACAATTTGGAAAGCAATCCGGTTATAGAAACAATACGAGAACTTCATGAAAAATGTTTTGATCACAGCCCCTCTATTGGCAACCAAATGAGCCGGGCATAAACAGAAAGGGACAGAACAGAATAGTTATGGTGATTGATTTTTCCTGCAAACATGATATTTTAATCCGCGATGAGGACGGCACTTTAAGACCAATGGATGAGCCTTATTTTGAGTCGGAAAAAGTGGCAGATGGTACCTGGAGGATTTTAAGCGACGGGGATTACTCCTATCTGGTGGAAGGTGAGAACGAAGCAGCAGTGATTGATTCCGGCTATGGATGCGGAAATCTTCGTGAATACTGTCAGACTCTGACAGATAAGCCGGTAAAAAATATTTTTAATACGCATGATCATTTCGATCATACGGCAAACAATTCTTACTTTGAGTGCGCCTATATGTCGCAGAAAACAAGCGAGCTGGCGACGATTCCGTTCCCCAGCTTCGAGGGAATTGATTTCCCGCGCGATTACAAAAAACAGATCATAGAGGATGGATTTGTCTATGATCTGGGCGGAAGAACTCTGGAGGCGTTCTATATCCCGGATCACGCAGTCGGCAGTATGGCATATCTGGATCGCAGGAATCGGATCCTGTTTTCGGGAGATGAGCTTTCCGGTCGTTTTAAAATGATCAATACTTCTGTGGAGAATGTGTACCATCAGTTTTTAAAATTGGAGGAACAGCGAGAAGATTTTGATCTGATCTGCTGCGGACCGGAAGGTGCGATTTCAGCGGATGCTTTGGAAATCTTCCTGGAAGCCCTGAAAGCGCTTCTGGATGGAGCTCAGGGAGAAAAGGGTGTAGATTTTGGCGGGCCGATGGGGAAGCCGAAAGGACAGGAAGAAGAAAACAGAACAATCTTTGACCGCCATCATGCCCGTCCGTGCGATATGAAACTGAACGAAGATGCGAAGCGGGGGGAAGAGCATAAGAGAACATTCCATTATAAAGATATTCTGATCGTCTATGACGAAACAAAGGTTCATGATGAAGCGGAAAAATATATGCATCTGGCGTCTGATGCCTTTTACGCACATGACGGTGAGCCTGACTATGAGACTGCATTTCGATATGCGACGAAAGCGGCGGAAGGCGGGATGCCTCACGCGATGACCATTCTGGGAAGCCTTTACCTGAATGGCTATTATGTACAGACGGATTTTGAATCGGCTAGAAAATGGTTTGAAAAAGCAGCAGAAAAGGAGGATATGAAAGCTCCAAGATATCTTGGTATGATCTACGAAAAGGGTCTTGGCGTATCCGCTGACGAAGAGAAAGCTGTCGAATGGTATCAGATGGCGGCAGACAGAGGAGACATTACCGGTCAATACTTTCTTGGGGTCATGTATGAACAGGGAAGAGGCGTAAATCAGAATCTGGAAAAAGCAATCGAATGGTACAGGGCTTCGGCAAAACGAGGAGATAAAATAGCGGAGCCGGCCATGAAAGCCCTGAAAAGACTGGGTGTTCAGTAACTGCTCAGAGGTGCTGAATAAAAACCTCCCTTTTACAGATACTACCTTCACGTACATGTCGGAAGAAGGCAGAGATTGACAAAGGGAGGTTATTTTTATGCGGGCGACGGGCATTGTGAGAAGAATTGACGACCTGGGTCGTATTGTAATACCGAAAGAGATTCGCAGGACGCTGCGGCTGCGCGAGGGGACGCCGCTGGAGATATTTACAGACCGGGAAGGAGAGGTGATCCTGAAGAAATACTCTCCCATGGCCGAGCTGGGCGGCTTCGCGGGGCAGTATGCGGAGGCACTGGCGCAGAATTCCGGGCATATGGTCTGTATCACCGACCGGGATCAGGTGATCGCGGCGGCCGGAGGGCTGCGCAAGGATATACTGCAGAGGGGCTTAAGCCGCGGCCTGGAGCAGGCGATGCACGAGAGGGAAGTCCTGATGACGAATAAGGGGGAGAAGGGCTATGTCCCTGTGGTGGAGGATGAACCCGAGGAGATCCACGGGGAGGTGATGGTGCCGATCCTCTGCGAGGGGGATGTGATCGGTTCCGTCATCCTCCTGAACCGTGAGGATGCGGCTCCTATGGGAGAGGCGGAGCGCAAGCTCGCCGGGACCGCCGCCGGATTTCTCGGGAAACAGATGGAAGGATAAGGAATTGTGTGGTAAGATAGAAAAAGACATTTTACCTGCCCCACGGCATAAGGTGAAGCGGGAAACAGGAAGGAGAAATACCATGCAGAAAAATCACACGATCCCGAAGCGCGCGGAGGTGGACCCGGCTGCTACCTGGGCTGTGGAGGACCTTTTTCCTGACGAGGCGGCCTGGGAGAAGGCTTTTGAGGAAGTACAGGATTATCCGCAGGCGATGCAGGCCTTTCGCGGACATCTGGCAGACAGCGGCACCACACTGTTAAATTATCTGAAAACAGCGGAAATGTATGAGAAGAAGATCCTGCGGCTGGACGGATACGCCAGCCTGCGGGCCGATGAGGATACGGCGGATACGCAGGCGCAGGCCCGGAAGGGGCGTCTGTTCGCCTGGCTGGCGCAGGCGGAGAGCGAGACGGCCTTCGCGCTGCCGGAGCTTCTGGCTATTTCCGATGAGAGACTGGAGGAGGAGATCGCGGAGGAGCCCGAACTTGCGGGCTACCGGCGGTATTTTACGCAGAAACGCCGCCGGAAGGCGCATATTCTCAGCGAGTCCGAGGAAAAGCTTCTGGCAGCGGCCGGGGAGATGGGCGACGCGCCGCAGAGCATTTACGGTTCTCTGGTCTATGCCGATATGAAGTTCCCCAGTGTGCGGGATATGCTGGGCAACCGCCATGAGCTGACGAACGCCAGCTATGCGACGCTGATGCTGAGTCACGACGAAGGCCTGCGGAAGAATACATTCGTTCAGCTGTACGAGGAGTATGAGAAGCTGCAGAATACCTTCGCGGCGCTGTTAAACGCGCAGGTAAAGCAGCAGATCTTCTTCGCCCGGGCCCGGAAATACGGTTCCGCCCGCGAAGCGGCACTGGACCGGACGGAGGTTCCTGTGTCGGTCTATGACAATCTGCTGACGGCGGTGCATGACAATCTGGATGCGATGTATCGCTATGTCCGCCTGCGGAAGAAGCGGATGCGCCGTGAAGATCTTCATATGTACGATGTTTATGTTTCTCTGGTGCCGGGCAGCGACCGTGTCATCCCCTTTGAGGAAGCGAAGCAGGATGTCCTGGCAGCCACCGCAGTGCTGGGTGAGGAGTACAGTCAGGCACTGGCGGAGGGCTTCGCGGCGCGCTGGATCGATGTCTATGAGAATCAGGGGAAACGCTCCGGCGCCTACAGCAGCTTCAGCCAGGTGCATCCTTATGTCCTGCTCAACTATCAGGATAACCTGAACAGCGAATTTACCGTAGCGCACGAGATGGGACACGCTATGCATTCGTATCTGAGTCATAGTCACCAGCCCCACGTCTACTCTTCCTACGTTATCTTCGTGGCAGAAGTAGCCTCCACATGCAACGAGGCGCTGCTGATGCAGTATTTGCTGCAGAAGACCGAGGATAAGAAGGAGAGAGCGGTCCTGTTAAATTATTTCCTGGAGCAGTTCCGCACGACGCTGTATCGTCAGACCATGTTCGCGGAATTCGAGAAGATCATTTATGAGAAGGCCGAGCAGGGGGAGACCCTGACCGCGGACGTGCTCAGCGGAGAATACCGGCGTCTGAACGAGGTGTATTACGGGCCGGATATGGTGATCGATGATGAGATTGCCATGGAATGGGCGCGGATTCCGCATTTCTACTATAATTTCTATGTATATCAGTATGCGACGGGCTTTGCCGCGGCCATCGCTCTGTCGCAGCGGATTCTGCGCGAGGGTGAACCGGCGGTACAGGATTATCTGGCGTTCCTGTCGGGCGGCTGCTCGGAGGATCCGATTTCGCTGCTGCGACGGGCGGTCGTGGACATGACCACACCGGAGCCGGTGGAGCAGGCGTTGGCCTGGTTCGGCGAGCTGGTGGACGAATTCGCTTTCACGGCAGCCCCAGCCGCCCGATCAGGTCCCGCTTGTAATTCAGAAATTCCTCCGTCAGGTAGAAATCGTCCGGGCGGGGTTTAGGGACAGGAATGGGGACCTCGTCGGTGATCCGCCCCGGTTTGCCCCCGATGATATAGATGCGGTCCGAGATGAGGATCGCCTCGTCGATGTCGTGGGTGATGAACAGGGTGGACAGATGAATGCGTTCCATGACGTCCAGATACCACTTGTGAATGGCGTTCTTGGTGATGGTATCCAGAGCGCTGAAGGGTTCGTCGAGGAGGGCAACCCCGTCGGAAGCCAGCCAGGTGCGGAACAGAGCCGCCCGCTGGCGCATGCCGCCGGAGAGCTGGCTGGGATACTGGTATTCTGTGCCCGTGAGGCCGAACTCTTCGAAATGCGGCAGCGCTCTGGCTCGCGCTTCCTTCCGCTTCATCCCGCGGATGACCAGTGGCAGAGAAACATTGTCGATGATTTTCTTATAGGGAAGCAGGAGATCCTTCTGCAGCATGTAGCTGACCTTTCCAGGCTTGCCGGTGATGTCTTCCCCGGCGAGTGTTACCTGTCCCTGCTCGGGCACGGTCAGGCCGGAGAGGACGTTGAACAGCGTGGTCTTCCCGGCGCCGCTGACGCCCAGCAGACAGACCAGCTCGCCCTCTTCCAGATGGATGTTGATGTCCTCGATGACCGTGCGGCCGTCATAGATTTTTGTGATATGCTGTGCTTCAAGCAGGGACATGGTGGGCTCCCTTCTTTTGACGAGATAGACTGCGCAAAGCGCGATAGTAAACGACATAAAGTCGTTTACTATACTTACTCAAGATAGTCTGCTGAGAATCCGGCGCCGGCGGCCAGTGCATTCTCGATCAGACCATTTTCATAGAGCCAGTTGTAGTAGGCATCCCAGCGCGCCAGATCGATGACGCCCCAGCTTTCTGCATCATCGATATACTCCTGGCTGAGAACTTCCTGGCTGGCATAGACCAGATCCAGGGAGTCATCCAGCGAACCGGTTGTATCGCCGTCGATCAGGATCTGTGCGGCTTCCTCGACATGTTCCACAGCATACTCGTAGCCCTTCTTTGTGGCGGCCACGCAGGCTTTGGCGGTCTCCGGATCGCTTTCAAGGAAATCGTCATTGGCGACGAGGAGTGGTGTATAGTAGTCGAAAACAGAATCCAGATCACGCAGGCGCATGAAATTGTAATCCAGGCCCTCCAGATCGGCGTTGACGACGCTCCAGCCCTCGTACACCCAGATGATATCCGCCTGATGGGCGGACAGCGCCGCGGCCTCATCGGAAATATTGTTGGGGATGAGGGTAACGTTGTCGAAATTGCCGCCGTCGGCTTCCACCAGATATTTCAGAACGGCCAGCTCTGTGGCATCGTTCCAGGTGGCGTAGGTGTAGCCCTCCATATCAGAGGCGGAAGTAATGTTATCTTCGGCGCGGGTGATCAGGCCGGAGGAATTGTGCTGCAGGATGGCAGCCACCGCGATCACGGGCAGGGGTTCGTCCCGGTCCAGCGCCTGGGCCATCAGTCCTTGCGCGGAAATGACAAACTGCGCTTTTCCCGAGGCGCAGGTCTGCAGCGCGCCGTCCTCCGGGGGCTGCACGATCGTTACATCAAGACCGGCTTCTTCATAATAGCCGAGCGCTTCCGCCACATAGATGCCGGTATGATTCGTGTTGGGGGTCCAGTCGAGGCAGAGCGTGATGGAGACAGTCTCTGTCGTATCGCCCTCCGCGTCGGCGGCATCCGCCTCTGTGGATTCTGTGCCGGCCTGGGAGGTCTCTGCGGCCGCGGAAGTTTCACTTTCCACAGCATCGGTGGTTTCTGTGCTGCTGCCGGAGGAACCGCAGGCGGTCAGGGACAGCAGCAGAGCGCCGGTCAGAGCCAGTGCGAGAGCAGATGGTGTTTTTTTCATGGGTTTTCCTCTCTTTCTGTGAGGCTCATTTTGTAGAGCCAATCGTGTGTGCGCAGGGCTTTCTCTGCAGACAGTGCGGGCGAAAATCACCCGATTCGATTTCTTAAGATTCAGGGGCTGGACAGCTTATTTTTCCTTCTCAACCTGCTCCCAGGGCATGGCCAGTCGGCGGAGAAAGCTCACCAGCCACATCAGCAGAAGACTGACGATGATGATGAGCAGAATGACTGCAAACATCTTATCAAAGGAGTAGGCTTTCTTCACCCGTGTCATGTATACGCCCAGCCCTTCAAAGCCGCCCAGCCATTCCGAGATGACGGCTCCCAGCATCGCATAGGAGACCGAAACCCGCAGTCCCGCGAAGAAATATCCCAGCGACGACGGCAATTTAATATGGAAGAAAATCTGTCGGTTTGTCGCGCCCATGGAACGAAGCAGGCGCAGCGCGTCGGGATCGGCGGAGGCGTAGCCATCCAGCAGTCCGACTGTGATGGGAAAAAAGGTGTAGATCACGACCAGCGTGATCTTCGGCGCCATGCCGTATCCCATCCACAGCACGAGAAGCGGTGCAATGGCGATGGTCGGGATGGTCTGGGTGATGATGAGGATGGGATAAAGCGCCCGGTACAGGGCGGGATGCCGATCCATCAGTGTCGCGGTCACGAAGGCCAGGGTGATGCCGATGAACAGACCGTAGATCGCTTCCTGGAGGGTGACAGCCGCGTGAGCCATCAGCGTGCCGAAGTCATTGATGAAGGCCAGAACCACGGACTGAGGTGAGGGCAGCATATAGGAAGGAACCAGTCCTCCGGTGGTGACGGCAAACCAGACCAGGACCAGCAGGGTCAGCGCCGTCAGGGCCGGAATTCCGGTGCGGACAGTCTGAAAGCTGCGGGACTTTCGGGCTTCTTTTTTACTGTCTGTGTGTGTTGTTTCCAATGTCCTCTCCTCTCCGGGACGGCTCTTCGCAGAGTCCTGTGCCGAACGAAAAAAGACATCCACGCAGGCGGATGTCTGAATCATTCTTAATCAGATTTCCCTACGATGGCATTATCCAACAGGTATAAGGGTTAAAGGCGGCAGCCTTACTCTCAGCCGGATTCCTCCAGCTCCCCTGAATCTCTTATGGATGTCATCTTAATCGAAGAGAAGACGATTGTCAAGAAGAAAATGCAATTCGAGTGACGCTGGCCGGGAAGGGTATCTTTTACTATTTGAGTGACGCCGCCCGGAAGGGCCAACCTTATCAGACAGGTGAAACAGTCTTCGAAGGAAAGGCCTTTCCGGGCAGCTGTAATTTTGGCGAAAATTTGGAGAGAGACAGGTTCGAAGTGCTTTACATATGTCTGGATCTGTTATACAATAATTATGTTTTCAAACGTAAATATATGCACGGATGTGCAGATAGAACGCGTGAGAGAAGGCAGATTCTTTCAATATCAATGGAGAAAGGGGTAACTGAATGATGAAAGACGTGTTGAAACGGGTGCTGAGATGTTCACTATTATGCGGGATCATAGTGCTGGGGATTCTTGCGATCCGGACGGAGGCCGTGCAGGCCGCGACGACGAAGTATGTGGCGGCCAATACTGTCAGCTATACAACGGTCGGCAGTGCCAAGATTAAGATCAAGTATATTTCCTCGAACAAATATCGGATTTATTTTAAAAAGAACGATGAGACGTATAAGAAGACGGTGTCTGGGCAGGTATCCGCTGTGACGAACGGAAGTACTGTCTATTTTAAGAAAGTGTACTCCAGCGCTCTGTACAAATGGAATCCTGTGAAGGGAACGACCTCGAAGGTCGGTACTGTTAAGACGGGGGACTATGGTTCCTCTCTGACGGGCGGCGTGAATAAGATGCTGTATTTCAGCTATTCGACGCCGGAAAGCGAGTATACGGCCGCAGCGGTCGATCTATACAGATATTCGTTGTCGACAAAGAAGTCGTCGAAGGTAAAATCCGGTGCGTATTTTGAGGGATCCTATGGAAGCAGGATCGTCGTCGAAAATAGTAGAGGAGACGTTTCTCCGGTTGCTCTTTATCTGTACAACAACAGCGGGAAGAAGATTAAGACGATTACTTCCAAAGAGTTTGGCGCGACAGTGAGCGGGAAATATGTGTACTATGCCAAGGTGACAGCGACAAACATTTATTCATCGTCTCCGTACACGGTGAAGTTTATGAAGTGCAATATTTCGACGGGAAATACAAAGACGATCTGTTCGACCAGCGTTGCTGTCATGTCTGTATACAAGGTGACTTCAAAATATGCAATCTTCTGGAAGGATGGCAGCAGCTGCTATAAATACACGTATTCTACGGGGAAGCTTACAGAATATACGATCTGATAATATTCAGCATCTCAATATGAACAGAAGTGTCAGAAGCCCTCGGGAGCGATGCTCCCGGGGGCTTCTGATATACGGAAACAGAGTGCGCCATTCCCGGTGCACTTTAGTCGTTTAAGAGCCAGTCTATTACATGTATGACCTTGATTCCATCATAGTTTCCTATGGTAAAACGGTCCAGTGTCAGGACAATTTTTTCATAGTTGTCTCTGACTCTGCGAAGAGGGCGCATTTCCCGCTCAAAAGTAGTTTCCGAATTCATATCGGCTGTAACTTGAATATAAGTGTAAACGCCGTGCTTACAGGCGACAAAATCAATCTCAGAGGTTTCGTATTTACCGATATACACGGAGTATCCTCGTCGCAGCAATTCCAGAAATACAATATTTTCGATGGTAAATCCAAGATCATAATTTCGTCTGGGCAAAATGTGATTGCGCAGCCCGGTATCTACGATGTACCATTTTTTGTTTGATTTAAGGATCTGCTTGCTGACAACATCGTATCTCTCGGCCGGATAGAAGATAAAGGATTCCGATAAAGCCAGCACGTAATCGGTTACAGTATTAGCAGATACTTTTCGGCCGCTTGATATCAGATAATCTGTGATGCTCCGGATGGAGATCGGACTGCCTGCGGAACCGGCAAGGAATTTGGCAATGTTCTTCAGAAGTGAAATGTCGGTGACTTTCCTTCTGGCCGTTTCGCTTTCTCGGCGGTTCTGACGTTCTTCGATGTCCTTCACGATGACCGTGTTGTAGATTCCTTCCAGATAGACCTCTGCTTTTTCTTCGGTTTTCTCCATGACTGCCAGATAGGGAAGCCCGCCGTATTTCATATAGTCTGCAAAGGCGGATTCGTCTTTGAGGTTTGTTGCCTGGCAGTATTCACGGAAGGAGAGGGGAAGCATGGAAAGCTCTACATATCGTCCGGACAAAAGAGTGGCAAGATCGCCGGACAGCATATAGGAGTTAGATCCGGAAATATATATATCTACTCCGGGTTTTACGTAGAGGCTGTCCACGACTTTTTCATAGGAAGGAACCTTCTGGATCTCATCAAGGAAAATATAGGTTGTCCTGTCGGGACATAGCCGGTCTTTAATATGCCGGTACAGGACTTTATAATCCAGGAGCGGTTCATTTTCCAGTTCCTCAAAATTGATGGAGATGATCTGAGCATCCTCAACACCGTTGTCAAGTAGAAGATTCTGATATTGTCTTAGCAACGTAGACTTTCCACATCTCCGCAGGCCGGTAACAACTTTGATGACCATTTCATCTTTCCAGGAAAGCAGTCGCTGCAGGTATTCTGTGCGTTCGATCATATTTACACCTCCATTTTCAATCCGATTATAGAACATACAAAGAAATAAGTCAAATAATAATCCTAAATGGGAATAAAAT
>JAJQCL010000019.1 GCA_021202715.1 Lachnospiraceae bacterium | reverse complement strand
TTGAATATTTCCCGAAAAGGAAGCAATCGAGCCAAGGCACAACGACAAATGCAGGGAGAGACGTATCGACAATACTGTAGATTTCGCAATGGGGTGGAGACAATCCCCTCCAACCTGAGAAAGAACTACAACATTGATAAGCTCCCGCGAGGGAAACAACGAGGAAAGTTCTTCTTTGGGTGTAAGATAGCTGCATTAAATTTTCGCAAGCTCTTCAATTATAGGAAGGGCCTGGGGAGCTATGCCACAAATCCAATTTTTGCTTAAAAACAGGTTGAAATCCATTGACATAATACACATTTTACCGAAAGAATAGTCTATGTCACGATGAAATATGAAATTTTCAAGGTGCTATAGTTGAAGGGGCGGATTGTGATTACACTTTCGACCCCGGCATCATCATTATTTACAATTTGTATCTGTCCTGTGGGGCGTGGAAAGGAACTTCTATGTCATTGCAACTACTCCTTGGCGGCGCGGGGACGGGAAAGACCCGCCTCCTGCTGGAACGCCTCATTGATTCGTCGGAACGTCATCCGGACCGGCGCCATGTGATCCTGGTGCCTGAACAGTTTACGATGGAGACGCAGCGCGAGGTGGTCGCGCTTCATCCGCGCCATGCGGTGATGAATATTGACATTCTCAGCTTCGAGCGGCTGGCTTACCGGGTACTGGGGGAAGTGGGCCGCGGTGACCTGAAGATCCTCACGGAGATGGGGGAAAATATGCTTCTGCGGAAAGCAGCCGGGGAGCATCGGGAAGAGCTGACGGTCTTTGGCCGGAGCCTGGGGAAGGCCGGTTTTATCAGTCGGCTTATGACGATGATCTCAGAGCTGTATCAATACGGCGTCACCGAAGAAAAACTGGAAGAGACGGCGGAGCGTCTGGCGGATCGGCCGCTTCTGGCAGGGAAGCTGCGGGATCTGCGGATCTTTTATCAGGCGCTCAATGAGACGCGGGGAGAAAATGCCATCGCGGCGGAGGAACTTCTATCTGTACTGAACGGATGCCTGGAGAGATCCGGCTTTCTGCGGGACGCGGTGGTGGTTCTGGATGGTTTTACCGGCTTTACGCCGGTTCAGTATGAGATCCTGGAGAAAATGTTCCGGCAGACGGAATCGGTTTCACTGGCGCTGACGCTGCCGCAGGCGGAAGCGGGGGAGCCGGAGGCTCGTCCGGAAGAGCTTTTTTATCTGAGTAAAAATACGTTGGCGCACTGCCGCCGTCTGGCGGCGGAGAACGGGATCGCCGTGGAGACAGAGTGCCTGACAAAAAATCTTCGGGTAGGGGAGAATTCTGCTCTCGGATATCTGGAACGGCATTTCCTGCGCCTGGGAAAGCGCGAAGCGCCGCCGACAAGCTGTGAAGGAATCCGGGCAGTTCTCCTGCGCAATCCCCGCCAGGAGGCAGAGTGGGCGGCCGCCGCCATTTCACGGCTGGTCCGGGAACAGGGTTATCGCTACCGGGAGATCGCTGTGGTAGCCGGAGATCTCGCGGAATACCGCCCTTATCTGGAACAGGCCTTTCGCCGCGAGGGAGTGCCCTGCTTCCTGGATATACCGGCGGGGATCCTCGGGAATCCGGTTGTGGAGTATCTGCGCAGCGGGATCCAGGCTGTGGAGAAGGACTTCTCGTATGAAGCCGTGTTTCGTCATCTCAAATGCGGTCTGGCTCCGCTTAAACAGGAAGCGCTGGATGCGCTGGATAATTACGTGCTGGCCTGCGGCATTCGCGGGCGAAAGAAATGGGAGCAGCCCTTTGAGCGGGTGCCGGATCGCAGGAGGGTACCGGATCTGGAAGCACTGAATGCGGCCCGGGAAGCGGTCTGTGCCGATCTGGCGCCGCTGGTTCGCTGCCGCGCCGACAGACAGAGCCTGGTGCGGGAGCACACGGCGGCTCTGCGGGAGATGCTGGCCGCTGTGGATGCGTCGGAGCAGGCGCAGCAGCTGGCGCAGAACCGACGCGAGGCGGGAGAAGATCAAAAAGCGGAGGAATGTGAGAAGGTCTGTGAATTCCTTCTGGATTTTCTGGATCAGATGGATGCTCTCCTGGGGGATGAGATTCTTCCCTGGCAGGAGTTTTCCGATATTCTGGACGCGGGGCTCGGAGAGGCGCGGCTTGGTATGCTTCCCACCGGGCTGGATCTGGTGCAGATCGGAGACGTGCGGCGCAGCCGCAGGACGAATGTGCGTGTGCTGTTTCTTCTCGGCCTGAATGACGGGCTTATTCCCGCGCCCCAGGCCTCTTCCGGGATTCTCTCCGAATGGGAGCGGGCGCTGCTTCAGGAAAATGCCGTAGAACTGGCGCCAACGGCGGAGGATTCGGCGAATCAGGAACTCTTCTACCTTTACACGCTGCTGACGAAGCCCTCAGAGCAGCTGTTCCTTGGCTGTAGTAAGATGGGCAGCGACGGGACAGCCCGGCGGCCTTCGTATCTCCTGACGCAGATGCTGAAGCTGTTGCCGGGGCTGAGACTGGAGGATGCGGAAGAGACAGACTGGCAGGAGCGGATGACCGGGGAAAATGCTGCCTGGGATGTGCTGGCGGAGACGATCCGGGAATCCTCAGCTCTGCCCGATTCGGAAGAACTGGAGGCGCGGCCCGAGGAAAGCCGCGCTTACCGGGAGCTGGTCCGCTGTCTGGCGCAGAACAGCTCGAAGCGTTTTGACCGGATTCTCACGGCGGCTTTCTCGGTATACCGAGGAAATAACATTTCTGCAGAAGCGGCCCGGGCTCTGTACGGGCCGGAGTTGACGGGGAGTGTGACGCGGCTGGAGCAGTATGCCGCCTGTGCCTGCGCGCAGTTTCTGGCCTACGGCCTGCGGCTGACGGAACGCCGGGAGAATACCTTCACCGGCGCGGACCGGGGGAATTATTTTCACCGGGTGCTGGAGATTTTTTTCCGCCTGATCCGGGAGCGCGGTCTGGATCGGCGCTCTCTGAGTGAGGAAGAGAGACGGGCTCTGGCGGCTGAGGCTGTGTCCGCCGCGGCGGCCGCGGATGAGATCGACCATCTGTCCGAGAGCGCCGGGGGACGTCATCTGGCGGAGCGCTGGGGAGATCTCGCCGGGCGGACGATCTGGGCGCTCTGCCGGCAGCTGGATCAGGGAGATTTTGAGCCGGAGGCCTTCGAGATGTATTTTGACGGCTGGTCGTCCGGTGCGATGCAGTTCCGGCTGGCGGACGGGACGCGGATGGTGCTGCGGGGCGTGGTAGACCGTCTGGATGTCTTTGAAGAGGGCGACCGCCGGTATATTCAGATCGTGGATTACAAGACGGGAAGCACGCGGCTGGATCTGAATGCCATCGTGCAGGGACAGCAGCTGCAGCTGGTCGTCTATCTGGACGCGGTGACGGAGCTGCAGCAGAAGCGCTTCCCGGACCGCGAGATCATTCCGGCGGGGATTTACTATTACACGGTGCAGGATCCGCTGCTGGAATGTGACGGGATTCCGGAGGAGGACGAGCGGGAGAAGCAGATCCTGAAGGAGCTGCGGATGCGCGGCCTGACCAATGCCGCAAAGAGTGTCGCGGCGCATCAGGAACCGGTAGCCGGAGATACGGTGACGACGGAGCAGTTTCGGGAGCTGCGGGGCTATGTGCGGAAAAAGGTGCAGCAGTTCGGCCAGGAAATTCAGGACGGCAGTGCGTCCGCTCTGCCCTGTCGGAGAAAGAAGCAGACCGGCTGCGATTACTGTGTTTACTCCGGCGTCTGCGGATTTGACACGAAGATTCCCGGCTATCATTTCCGCAAAATGACGGAGCAGAAGAAGGAAGCGATCTGGCGGCAGGTGCAGGAGGAGGTCGGGGAAGGAGAGAGCGATGGCGGTACAGTGGACTGAAGAACAGAAAAACGTCATTGAATCACGGGACCGGAATCTCCTGGTGGCGGCCGCGGCTGGGAGCGGGAAGACGGCGGTGCTGGTGCAGCACATTCTGGAGCTGGTGACCGATCCGACGCATCCGGTCGATGTGACGCAGCTTCTGGTGGTGACCTTCACACGGGCCGCGGCGGCGGAGATGAAGGAGAGACTGCGGGCAAGGCTCGGGGAGCTTCTTGAGGAGGAGCCCTGGAATTCTCATATCCGTCGTCAGGTCTCTCTGCTGGATCAGGCACATATCTCGACGATCGACAGCTTCTGTCAGTGGATGGTGAAGAACTATTTCTATCGGCTGGATCTGGATCCCGATTTCCGCATTCCGGATGAAGGAGAGGGCAAACTCCTGCGGGAGGAGATCCTGGATGGGTTCTTTGAGGAGGGTGATGAGGACTATCTGCGTCTGATGGATGCCTTCGGCTCCGGAAAGGGCGACAGCCGGGTACGGGAGCTGGTGGAAAAGCTCTACCTATTTGCGGATAGCGCTCCCTGGCCGGAAGCCTGGCTGCACAGTCAGGAAGGCTCGCCTGCGGCAGAGAATCTGGAGAATGAAGAGTGGATGAACGATCTGGCGGAAGAACTGCGGGAGACATTGCGTGAATACCGGGATATTCTTCACGGAGCTGCGGAAACCTGTGAGGTGGAGCCGGGTCTGGAAAAATACGCGCAGATGTTTCGCCTGGATCTGCAGGAGGTGGAGGACTGTCTGTCGGAGAAAGAGGATTTGTCTCTGCTGACCCGCCTGGGAGAGATCCGTTTTTCACGTAAACCCGTGATCCCGAAAAAGGTTCTGGTCGATGAGAGCCTGAAAGCCCGCATGTCGACGCTGCGCGACGCCATCAAAGATGGGATCAAACGGCTGCAGGGCCGTTTTGCCATCACGGAGGGGGAACAGGCAGCCGCCTGGATCCGGGCTTCGGACAGAGACCGGCTGGCCCTGCTGCATCTGACCGCCCGGTTCTCTGCGGCGTACCGGCAGGCCAAACGCGAGCGGAATCTGGCGGATTTTGCCGACATCGAGCACTGGGCACTGAATCTTCTGGTGGAGCCGGGAGAGGATGGCACACCCGTATCTACGCCGCTGGCGGCGGAGCTCGGAGATACCTTCCGGGAGATTATCGTGGATGAATATCAGGACAGCAATCTGGTGCAGGAGACGATCCTGCGGGCGCTGTCCGGGGAGGACCGCGGGCACCCGAATATGTTTATGGTCGGGGATGTCAAGCAGAGTATTTACAAGTTCCGTATGGCGCGCCCCGAGCTTTTCATGGAGAAATACAAACGTTTCTCCCGTGAGCCGGTTCCTTCGGGGCAGAAAATTGATCTCAGCCGGAATTTCCGTTCCCGCGGACGCATCCTTGCGGAGACGAACCGTCTCTTTGATCAGCTGATGGGAGAACGGCTGGGCGGTGTGGATTATGACGAGCGGGCGGCTCTCTACTGCGGCGCCGCCTATCCGGAACCGGATGCGCCGGTGGAACTGCTGCTGGCGGAGCAGGGGGAGTCGGGCGCCGAGCCTGTCGAACTGGAGGGACGGCTGATCGCTGCCCGGATCCGGGAGATCCTTGACCCGGAGAACGGCCTGCAGATCTGGGAGGAGCGGGAGCAGCGCTACCGTCCGGCGCAGTGCCGGGATATCGTGATCCTGCTGCGCTCGATGGAAGGCTGGGCAGATCCTTTGACCGCCATTCTCAATCAGGAGGGGATTCCGGCTTTCGCACAGCTGAAAAAAGGATATTTCGCGGCTCGCGAAGTGCAGGTGCTCCTGAATTTTCTGCGGATTCTCGATAATCCGCTGCAGGATATCCCGCTGGCCTCTGTCCTGCTCTCGCCGCTGGGGCATTTCACACAGGAGGAGCTGGCCCGCATGATGGCGGGAACCGGGGAAGAGGAGCTGTACCACCGCTGCAGACAGGCGGCGCAGTGGGGCCGCTGTACGGAGAAATGGAACCGCTTTGAAGATTTTTTGACAAAATATCGTCGGGAGGCGGTGCTGCGCCCGATTCACGAGATCCTGGAAATGGTTCTCGAAGAGACGGATTATGGCCTGATTCTTGCGGCGCAGCCGGGCGGCAAGGTACGCCGGGCCAATGTGGACATGCTCATGGAGCGGGCGATGGCCTATGAGAAGAGCAGCTACCACGGGATCTTCCATTTTCTGCGTTATATGGAAAAGCTGCAGCGCTACCAGGTGGATTACGGGGAGGCGCAGGTACTCTCGGAGAATGAAGATCTGGAGCGGATCACCAGTATCCATAAGAGCAAGGGCCTGGAATATCCCATCGTCATCGTGGCGGGTGTGGGTAAGGGCTTCAATCTGCAGGATGCCCGGGGCTCGGTGCTGATGCATGAGGACCTGGGGCTGGCCTGCGACGCGGTGGATCTGGAACGGCGGCTGGTGCATCCGACTCTGTGGAAACAGGTGGTGGCGGACCGCATTGAGCGCGACGCGAAGGGCGAGGAGCTGCGGGTGCTCTATGTGGCGATGACCCGGGCGAAGGAGAAGCTGATCCTCACCGGAACCTGCGGAAACAGGGAAAGTGTCTGGGATAAATGGATTCTGGCGGACGCGGCGGAGCCGGGAAAGGCAGGGAAGCTGCCCGCTTTTCTGGTCGCGCAGGGCGGTTCGTATCTGGACTGGATCGCCATGGCAACCCGCGGGGAAACGCCTGGCTTTACGGTGTCTGCGACACCGGCAGAGGAGCTGGCGACGGAAGAAGCCGTGCGCCTGGAGGAGCAGGAGCAGCGTCGTACCGAATGGCAGGACGTGGCGGACAGCGAGCTGTGGGATGCGGAGTTCCGGGAAGAATTCGAGGCAATCTGCGGCTATGCATACCCCTGGCAGGCCGTCTGCCGGCGCAAGGCAGCCTGGTCGGTGTCGGAGTTGAAGAAGCAGACCGGGGAGACGCGTGAGAGGGAAGAGGTACGGAAGCGCCTGGAGACAGGCTCAGCAGCACAGCCTTTTCCGGAAGAGAGGGTGTCCGCTGACTCGCGGAATGCGGAATCAACAGTGGTTTCCGAGCCGGTCTGGCTCGGAGAAAACCTTTCGGCGGATTCCACTTTCTGTCCCCGCACAATCACCGGCGCCCGGCGGGGCACGGTTTATCACACGGTCCTCGAGCGAATGCCGCCGGAGGACGGTGCAGACGCGGCAAAGGTCGCGGCGCAGATCGCCCGCATGGAAGAGGAGGGGATCCTGTCCGGCGAGGAAGCCGCCGCTGTGAAGATCCCCGCGATCACCGGGTTCTACCGTTCAGAGCTGGGAAGAAAAATGATTGGGGCGTCCGGAACAGGCCGTCTGCACCGCGAACAGCCCTTCGTGATGGCGGTGCCTCTGACGGAAGTCCTGCCGCCGGAAGAACGGGAAGGCATCCCGCCGGAGGAGTGGGTGCTGGTACAGGGAATCATCGACGCCTTTCTCGAAGAGGAGGACGGGATCGTGCTGTGGGATTACAAGACAGATCTCGTGCCCCGGCGGGGCGGTGCGGAGATCCTCCGCACCCGCTATCGGAAGCAGCTGGTTCTGTACCGACAGGCTCTGGAGCGGGCGCGGAACGGGCGTGTAAAGGAGATGTGGATCTATTCGTTTACCCTGTGCCGCGCCATCCGGGTGGAAGAGATCGATGAGCCGGCCTCTGTGAAGACATCCTGAGAAAATGGCTTACGGAAAAAGAAAAGGGAGGATAATTAGATGAAGAGATTATTTCGTTCAAGAGACGACGTGATGATCGCCGGGGTATGCGGCGGACTGGGAGAATATTTTCACATCGATCCGACCATCATCCGGCTGGTCTGGGCGCTGGTCGGACTCAGCGGGACAGGTGTTTTCGTTTACATTGTGGCCGCAATCATCATCCCGAAAGGCACAAACTGGTAGGGAGACGGAGGATACGGCGCCTGGCGAAGCCAGGCTGCAGGTGATGACTGATCGTTTGAATCATGTGTATACTTTGCAATTTTTCGGAAATACTATGGTTAGTGAAGGAAACGACGCGAGCCGTCCGGGAGACGGGGGCTCGCGGAACAACCAGAGTATGGAGTGTGAAGTTACATGAATATCAAGCGTGGAGACGTATTTTACGCCGATCTGCGGCCCGTGGTGGGCTCGGAGCAGGGCGGCGTCCGACCGGTTTTGATCATACAGAATGATACGGGAAACCGTCACAGCCCGACGGTGATCTGTGCGGCGATCACGAGCCGGATGAATAAGGCCAAGCTGCCGACGCACGTGGAGCTTTCCGCCTATGGGAGCGATATGGTGAAGGATTCCGTGATCCTTCTTGAGCAGCTGCGGACGGTGGATAAGACGCGGCTGAAGGAGAAGGTCTGCCATCTGAATTCCGAATATCTGGAGAAGGTGGATCAGGCGCTGATGGTGAGTCTGGAGCTGGATTCGGTTACATAACCGGATCCATACATCCCTACAGAATTTTAAGATGCAGGAAACACACGGTTATGCTATGATAGAAACGCGGCGGTCTGGTCGGGACCGCCGTTTCTTTCGAAATTCTTTCGAATCTTTTCCGGTCTGTCTTTGGAATTTTCTGTATGATATGAATGGAAAAAGAACAGGAAAGCCCATGACGGCGCCGGGAGGTGAGCGGAATGAGAGACAGAGGATCTGACGGAGGGAAGAGATTCCTGCGGTCAATAGATACGGAGGGGGAACAATGAGTCAGTATACGATTCTGGTGGTGGAGGACGATCGGGAGATCCTCGACGGGATTGCTATTTTCCTTAAGAATCAGGGATACAACACGGTAAAAGCGGAGAATGGCCTGGAGGGTCTGCAGGCGCTGGAGGAGAATGAGATTCATCTGGCGATCGTGGACATCATGATGCCGGTGATGGACGGGATTACCATGATGATGAAGCTGCGGGAGAGGTATGACATCCCGGTGATCTTCCTGTCGGCGAAGTCCGAGGAGATCGACAAGGTGACAGGGCTCAATATCGGCGCGGACGATTATGTGACGAAGCCCTTCGCACCGATGGAGCTGCTGGCGCGGGTGAATTCGCAGCTGCGCCGTTATGCCCGCTATATGACGCGCCGGGAGGAGGTCGTCCGGAACGATCATATTTACACGGAGGGCGGTCTGGAGCTCAATACGGATACGGTGCAGGTGACCGTGGACGGGGAACCCGTGAAGCTGACGCCTCTGGAGTTCAAGATCCTGACGCTTCTGATCCGCAATCCGGGCCGGGTCTTTCCGGCCGATGAGATCTATGAGCGTGTATGGAACGAGAAACCGGTGGGAACTGAGACGATTATGGTTCATATCCGCAATCTCCGGGAGAAGATCGAGGTCAATCCCAGAGATCCCAAATACATAAAGGTGGTGTGGGGCATTGGCTATAAACTGGAAAAGCAGAAGAGATAAAGAGGAAGATGGGAGAGAATTTGCAGAGGCGACAGAGGTTTCTGTTCCTGCACAGTCGGAAGAGCGTGCAGAACCGGCGGACAGGCCGGACATGACAGGCGCTGCGTCGGGCGGCTCTGTGCGGCCACGTGTACATACCGGCAGAGGATGGCTGATCCTTATTCTGCTCTGTGCCGTACTGGCGGCTGTCACGGTGAGCCGCTATCCCTGGATCATCGCCAGCGGGTTCGTAAGTTCGGATGGTTCTGAAGAAGAGACGATCGCCGTCTCCTACACGTCTGTCGGAGAGGAGACCACTTCGGCGACGACGGCGGCTCCTAAGGAGGAGACGACCGCATCTCCCGACTAGGAGACCACGGCTGTTTCCGATAATGAAACGATCATCGCGGAGGACAACACGGAGGAGGCCTCTGCGGCGGAGGAAGATACAGAGGGTCCGGCGGAAGCGGAGCGTGAAGTGGACAGCGATGAAGAGTCTCTGGTCTATGTGGATGAGGAGGGAAATGTTACAGGATACAGTACGGAGATGGTTTCCTCTTTAAAGACGGGTCTGCTGCAGGCCTGTTATCTGGACGCCTGCTATAATTACTGGCAATCGGAGTTCGGATATAATTTCGTGCCCTCCTGTTTTTCCGATAGCTTCCTGGAGGCTTTCCGGGCCAGTGACTGGATTGATGAGACGACGAATGGTTCCGAATGGGATACATATTTCGAAACGCTCAACGCAGTGACACAGGAAACGCTGACAGCTCTGGAAGAAAGCCTGATTGATGACTGCGGAATTGAGTGGACAAAGGAAACGATCTCTACCTACAGTCTCAATGAGAAATATGCAGAGGACTGGGCGGAAGCCGCTGTGGAAGAGAATGGGAATGCCTTCGCACTCTGGCTGGAATTTGACAGCGACGGAAATGCCACGGCCTATGGGATCCTGGACGGGAATACATTAAACACATCGCAGACGAAGGCTGTGCAGGAAACGGATGTGGTGAATCTTCTGTTTTCAGATACAGAAGCAGGCTATTTCTATCTCAGCTGGTCGGAGGACGAGGCGGCTGTGAATCCGCCCACAGACATTGTGTATAAATTTACTTCCTCTCTGGACAGCTGTTATCTGTACAGCACAGTCATCACAGGAACGGGACTTATGCAGACAATATCTTCCTCTGAGGAGGGGAGGCAGGAGTGGCAGGAAGACGTAGATACAGATCGCTGGCTGATGGCTCTTCTGCTCGTTCTGGCCGCTTGTCTGGCCGTGCTGCTGATCCTGTGTGCTTTCCTGCCTTTCTGGCGGGCTCTGGGAATCAACGAGTCGCGGATGACACGGATTCCTCTGGAGCTCAACGCGGTGCTGATCGGACTTCTGATTGCACTGGGATATTTTATCGTGATCTTTGCTCTGAATTTCACGTTCTGGATGGGAGCGGAGCAGCTGGCGGAGGAGGTCTATCTTTTCAGCCTGGTGCCGGAGAATCTGCGGGAACCCCTGCTTTTCCTCGCCAACGGTCTGTTGCTCTTTGCGCTTTATCTGGGAAGTGCGGTGACGTTTTTGTCCCTGCGGCGTGTCTTTGTCATCGGTCTGCTCCGTTATCTGAAAGAACAGACGATCGTCGGATTCTGTTTGATCCGCCTGCTCCGTTTCCTGCGGAGCCGACGCGGGACGCTGCGGCGCTGGTGTGCGGGCGTGCGGCGTGGGATCCGACGGCTGGCCCGACCGGATTTCTCGCTGCGGGATATCCTGCGCATCGCGCTTCCTCTGGCGGTAAATTTCCTGGTCATGCTTCTGCTGCTGCTCCTGGTGAATTCCTGGGTAATCAGCGATGGGGCAGGGATCCTTCTGATGATCCTGTACACGCTGGCACTTTTCGTCCTTGCCCTGTGGAGCTGGTCGAGGATCCGCAGCTGGTACCGCAATATCTATCAGGGACTGCGCAACCTCTCCTCCGGGCAGCTCTCAGCGGAGATCCCGGATGATGTGGGGCTGTTTCGTCCGTTCAAGGAGGAGCTTGAGACCGTGCAGAGCGGTTTTAGCAGGGCTGTGGAAGAAGAGGTGAAGAGCCAGCGGATGAAGACGGAGCTCATCACCAACGTTTCCCATGACCTGAAGACGCCGCTGACGGCGATCATCACATATATCAAGCTGCTGCAGGAAGAGGGCGTAACGGAAGAGGAACGAAAGGAGTACATCGACATCCTTGACCGGAAATCGCAGCGCTTAAAGCGGCTGATCGAGGATCTCTTCGAGATCAGCAAAGCCACCAGCGGCAACATCCCGGTGCGGGCTGCAGATCTGGAGCTGACTGATCTGATCCGTCAGGTGGCGCTGGAAAATGAGGAGAAGCTGACGGCGGCGCAGATCTCTCTGCGGCTGCGGCTGCCCGAGGAGAAGGTCTTCGCGCATCTGGACGGTGAGAAGCTCTGTCGGATTCTGGAGAATCTGATCAGCAATGTGTCGAAATACGGCATGCCGGGGACCCGGGCCTGGTTCTCACTGCGCGTGACACCGGAGAATCAGGCGGTCATCGAGGTGAAGAATGTTTCCACCGCGGAGCTGACGGTGGATGCGGAGTCTCTGACAGAACGGTTTGTCCGCGGCGATACCTCTCGGAATACCGAGGGGTCGGGGCTGGGCCTTGCCATCGTGCGCAGCTTCACGGAGATTCAGGGAGGCACCTTTGAGGTGCGGGTGGATGCGGATCTGTTCACGGCGGTCGTCACACTGCCGCTGGATGCGGAAGCGCAGGGTGAATAATTATTAAGAATGCGTTTGTGCTTTTTCGCGCCGAGCGCGCATCCGCTGGAGACCTTTGTCATATAGGCCTGCACGGAGGGCTTCCCCGTATGACAAAACAATCTTGTCAATCCTGTATAAAATGTGTTATTATGCAAGAAGATATGCATAAATCACAGCGCACAGGCAGGAGAGAACGCAGATGGAAGCAAGAGAAAATACCCGGGACGGCAAGGCGAAGCGCACGCGCCGGGACATGATACAGAAACTGATCGCCAGTGAGCATATTTCCACGCAGATGGAGCTCTCCCGGCGTCTGGAGGAAGAGGGATTTCAAGTGACGCAGGCTACGGTGTCCCGCGATATCCGGGAGCTGCGGCTGGTAAAAATCGCCGATGGAAATGGTTCCTATCATTATGAGGTCAGCAAACCGGCAGACACGCTTCACGCCTCCGGCAAATTTACCTCCATGTTCCAGTCGGCGGTGACAAAGGTGGACAGCGCGCAGAACCTGGTCGTCATTCATACCTATACGGGCATGGCGC
Organism: Lachnospiraceae bacterium; assembly: GCA_021202715.1. Taxonomy (GTDB): domain Bacteria; phylum Bacillota; class Clostridia; order Lachnospirales; family Lachnospiraceae; genus UBA3305. Next base: position 1,197 of record JAJQCL010000019.1, on the reverse strand, counting down.
AGGCAGTCTGTGCGACGATGGACGGCGTGGAATGGAGCGGCGTTCTGGGAACGCTGGCCGGAGACGATACGGTGCTGGTCGTCACGCGGGATGAAGAGACTGCCCGGAAGCTGGTGGAGACGCTGAAGGAGATCTGAGGAATCAGGGGATTAAAAGTATGATGCAACGGATTGCTCCGCGCTAATGCAATCCTCAAAAAAGAGCCGTGGGAGTATTCCCACGGCTCGAAGTGACTTCCGATGCTTTTAGATGAGAAGCCCTCCTACGCTCAGGATCAGTGGTGCGAAGACCAGAGAAACGACGGTCATCAGCTTGATGAGAATGTTGATCGAGGGACCGGAGGTGTCCTTGAAGGGATCGCCGACGGTGTCGCCGACGACGGCGGCCTTGTGGGCTTCGCTGCCCTTTCCGCCGTGATGCCCTTCTTCAATGTATTTCTTGGCATTATCCCAGGCGCCGCCGGCATTGCTCATGAAGATGGCCATCATGACGCCGCTGACCAGAGAACCGGCCAGCAGGCCGCCGAGGGAAGCCGGGCCGAGCAGCAGGCCGACCGCCAGGGGAACGATCACGGCCATCAGGCCGGGAATGACCATTTCCTTCAGAGCTGCCTGCGTGGAAATGGAGACGCACTGTGCGTAGTCGGGCTTGCCGGTGCCTTCCATGATGCCGGGGATCGTACGGAACTGACGGCGCACTTCCTCGATCATCTTGTAGGCTGCCTTGGAGACGGATTCCATCGTCAGGGCGGAGAAGACGAAGGGCAGCATGCCGCCGAGGAGCAGGCCGATGGTCACATTGGAATCCAGAATGTTGATGCCTGTCTGATCCAGCCCTACAGCCTGGGCATAGGAGACAAAGAGCGCCAGGGCTGTCAGTGCAGCGGAGCCGATGGCGAAGCCCTTGCCCATCGCGGCGGTCGTGTTGCCGACAGAATCCAGCTTGTCGGTGATCTCGCGGACCGACTCGTCCAGACCGGACATCTCGGCGATGCCGCCGGCGTTGTCGGCGATGGGACCATAGGCGTCCACGGCGACGGTGATGCCGGTCGTAGAGAGCATACCCACGGCCGCCAGCGCGATCCCGTACAGACCGCTGGTCTGATAGGCGAGAAAGATGCCGACGCAGATCAGCAGCAGCGGTACACAGGTGGACATCATGCCCACGGCCAGACCGGAAATGATCGTGGTCGCGGAA
>JAJQCL010000248.1 GCA_021202715.1 Lachnospiraceae bacterium | reverse complement strand
AGAAAGGAGCCACTTTGGGCTCCTTTTCTCGTCTTTACAAGTGGCAAACTCGGGTTTTATCATGCTTTTTCGCAGATGTAAACGGATCATCTCTCGCGCCGACCGGTTCCCATTGTTCACAGAGGCGAAGACGTAGAGAGCGGAACCCCGAGATTTCTCCCGGAGCTCCGCTCTCTGTCCATATTCTTTAATAAAAACAGTTCCTATACCAGCCCTGCACTCAGCTCCGTCTGGCCAAAGATCTTCTTCTCGCCCGCCAGAGCCTCCTGTTCCAGTTCGGCCACGCGGCCTTTCATTCCTGCCACAAATTCCTCATCATGGATGGAGGAAAGATTGATCTTGACGTTAAAGACCGCTCCCAGCACGGCTGAACGGGCCATCATCGTGGCCACCAGGCCATCGGTCACGGCGTTGGTGTTGCCGCGGGTCACCGCCAGTTCTGCCAGCGGCAGGACGCGCACGGCCGCCTCGGCCACCGCCAGCGGCACGCGGGCCGCCGCCTTCAGGCCCTCCTGCATGGCAGCGCGGCGCACCGCTTTTTCCTCCTCCGTGCTCTTCGGCAGAGAGAGGGCCTCCATGTACTGGTTAAAGGAGGCGGAGTCTTTGTCGATCGCCTCCGTCAGCTCCAGGCGGATCGCCTGCGCCTCCCGGATCACGCGCTGCATTTCTTCCTCGGAGGCCGCGTACTTCTCCCGCCCCACGGTCAGTCGGGCGACCATTTCCGCCAGAGCCGCCGCCAGAGCGCCCGCCAAGGCGGAGATGCTCCCCCCGCCCGGCGCCGGCGCGTCAGAGGACGTGATCTGAATGAAGTCCTCCACGGTCAGATTTTTCAGATTTTCCATATGCTCCCTGCTCCTACAGACGGGTCTCCAGCACCTGATCCATGCTGAAATCTTCGAGTCCCAGGTAGTATTCGGTGCAGTCCACCAGCGCCTGCAGAGGAACCAGGCCCACGATCTCGCTGCCCACCACATTGACGCCGTAACGGCGCGCTTCCATACGCACGGTCTCAAACACCGTGTATACAGCGGTGCGGGTGTAATCTGTCAGGTTCATGGATACCTGCGCGATGTTGCGGTCCTCGAGCATCACGCCCATGGCCTTGCAGTAATGGAAACCGCCCTTGATATTACGGATCTTGTCCGCGATCTTCTTGGCGATCTCCAGATTGGAGGTGTCCAGATTGATGTTGTAGGCGATCAGGGGCATCCGGGCGCCGATGGCTGTCACGCCGCCGGTCGGATGAATGGTGTTGGGGCCGAAATCCGGTTTCCACTTTTCCTGATCCTTCATCTTCTCCGCCATGCCCTCGAACTGGCCCTTCCGCACAGACGCCAGGTTCTCGCGGTGCGGCGCCGTCGCCGACTGCTCGTACAGGAAGAAGGGCTGACCAAATTTCTCCGCCGCGATCGAAGCCGTTTCTTTGGCGATGCGGTCCGCATCCTCCACCGTCACATTTTTGATCGGAATAAAGGGCACCACGTCCACGCAGCCCATGCGGGGGTGCTGGCCCTGATGCTTCGTCATATCGATCAGCTCGACCGCCTTGCCGATGGCCTCCACCATGGCGTCACGAAGGGGCTCCGGTTCACCGATGACGGTGACGACACTGCGGTTGTGGTCTTTATCCGAGGTGTAGTCCAGGAGCTTTACGCCCTCTTTGCCGCGGAAGCTGTCCACGATCTTCTCGACCTTCGCCAGGTCTCTTCCCTCACTGAAATTCGGTACGCACTCAATGATCTGATTCATTCCCATGAGATGGGTCCTCCTATGATAAACGATTTTTGTCTGTCCCGGCGGACAAACATTCCTTCTACTCTACATTTGAACGGCAGCAAATGCCAGTCGTTCCGATGTCCGGATTCCTGCGCATTGATGCGCTTACCGGAAATTTCAAACTACCTCTCTACGCAGACCTTTCCCTACTTGATCACCGTATTCACGAGGTTATCACAGAAGCTGTAGAAGCTAAAATCCAGGTTCTCCGCATCCCAGATCACCAGGTCCGCCTGCTTGCCAGCTTCCAGGCTTCCCAGCGTATCGGCCCGGCAAATGGCAGCAGCGGCGTTCAGTGTTACGGCTGTCAGCACCTCCTCGGGCGTCAGGCGATACTTGAAGCAGGCCAGGTTCATGGCCAGCTGCAGGGACAGGCAGGGACAGGAACCCGGATTGAAATCCGTCGCGACGGCCACCGGCACCCCCGCGGTGATCATATCCCGCGCCCGTGCGAAAGTCTTATCCAGATAGAACGAGGTCGCCGGCAGGCAGACTGCCACCGTGCCGCCCTTCGCCATCGACTCAATGCCCTCATCCGGTGAGCAGATCAGATGCTCTGCCGACACAGCGCCGATCTCCCCGGCCAGTTGGGAACCACCCAGGGGATCGATCTCATCCGCATGAATCTTGGATTTGAGGCCGTATTTCTGTCCTGCCTCCAGGATGGTCCGGGACTCCTCCACCGTGAACACACCGGTCTCGCAAAACACGTCACAAAACTCAGCCAGATGCTCCTCCGCCACGGCGGGAATCATCTCTTCGGTCAGAAGGCGAAGATAAGCTTCTCTGTCGTTTTTATATTCCTCCGGCAGCGCATGGGCCCCCAGGAAGGTAGGTACCAGTTCCACCGGCTGGCGTCCCTGCAAAGCCCGGATCGCCCGCAGCTGCTTCAGCTCTTCATCCTTCGCCAGACCATACCCGCTCTTGGCCTCACAGGTGGTTGTTCCCATCTGCAGCATGCGGTCCAGAGCCTGAGCTGCTTTCTCTGTCAGTTCTTCTTCCGTGGCCGCGCGGGTGTTCCTCACAGTCGAGAGAATCCCGCCGCCCTGCGCGAGGATATCCAGGTAGGGCACACCCTTGAGCTTCAAAGCCAGTTCATGC
>JAJQCL010000200.1 GCA_021202715.1 Lachnospiraceae bacterium | reverse complement strand
TCCGGTAACCAGAGGCCGGGACGCCGGATAGCGCTTATCCGTCGGACGCGGGATACGGATGGGCCATTTCTGCGCCAGCTTCAGCTCTGTTCGGGTTCCGTCCGCCTGCTCCAGCACCGCAATGGTGTCCTCGATCGTATAATCCCCGTCGGGAACCGCCTCCACGATTGTGCCCGACAGGTTCGGAGGCACCATCGACTTATGCACGATAGAGGGCGTCTCCGGCACCTCCGCGATGATCGTACCGCCGAAGACCTCCTGCCCCGCGGTCACCGTCACATGCGTCTGCCACTTCTTCTCCGTATCCAGCGGCGCCACATCAATGCCGCGGCGAATATATTTGCCGGAACGCGCCGCGATCTCGCCCAGCGGGCGCTCGATGCCGTCAAAGATATTGTGCAGGATGCCCGGTCCCAGCAGCACCGAAACCGCGTCGCCGGTAGCCTCCACCGTCTCACCCGGTTTGAGTCCCGTGGTCTCCTCAAAGACCTGAACCGTCGTCGTATCCTTATCCAGGCGAATGACCTCTCCCACCAGCTTCTCCGGGCCTACATAGACCATCTCGGACATTTTGAAGCCGGTATTTCCCTTCAGATAGACGACCGGGCCGTTAATTCCGTAAATGATACCTGTCTTCGCCATTTATATCTCCTCCCGGAGCTGAAAACTCTCCCGCACTTCCGCCGTCCGCCGCGTGAAGGAATGATCGATCAGAACATTGCGGGAACGGATGACCGCCCGGGTTCCTCCGCCGAAGCTCTCCTTCGAGGGCAGTATTTCCAGGTTGTCCGCCTGTGCCGCCTCAAGCAGCGCAGGAATCTTCTCCTCGTCCGTCGGATCCACATAGATGCGCACCGGAGCGTCCCCCGCGAATTCCACAGCCCGCCGCACCTGCGCCTTCATCCATTCCGTATAGTCCGGAGTCTCCCTGTACGCTGCCAGTTTCTCCGCCACCTCGTCGAACAGCTTCCGGGTCAGTTCCTCCTCCCGGCGGCTGTAGCGGCGTTTCAACTGAATCTGCTCCCGAGAGATCTCCATATTGTTGTCTTTGCGGATCTCCTCCGCTTCTGTCTTCAACTGGAGATCGTTCTGTCTCCGGGCCGTCTCACAGTGCTCTTCATAGATCTTGTCCAGAGCCGCCTGATACTCTTCCAGTTCCCGACCGCTCTGCTCCCGGGCCGTATCCATCGAAATGTCGTAAAAGTTCTGCAGTTTCTCTTCTATCGTCAATGCAATCACCCTCTCTTCGGAAGTTCTGTCTCCCTCATATGCCGAGGCGGCCGCGATCCCGCCCGCTGCCTACAGCTTCAGGCCGATGGCCTCATTTACATAGGAAGTAATGAAATCCGGCTTCCGCCCGGTCCCGTGACGGTCAGGGATCTCCACAATCAGCGGAATCCGCCGGTTCAGCTTCACATCATCCACCAGCTCGGGGAATTCCCGGCCGAACTTTTCCATCAGGAGAATGATCCCGATCTCCGGATCGGCGATGGCGGTGGTCAGAGCTTCCCGCAGCTCCTCCCGACCGTTCACTTTGACCCCCTCCACACCGGCCAGGCGCATGCCCGTCAGCGTGTCATTGTTATCGGCAATCACAAACATCCTCATCGGAACATTCCTCCGCGTCGTCAGACATTACCAAGAATCATGAAAGCGATGACCAGGCCGTACAGGCAGACACCCTCAGACAGGCCCACAAAGATCAGGGATTTACCCAGCACGCTGGAATCCTCGCTGATCGCTCCCAGCGCCGCACTGGCGGAGCTGGCCACGGCGATACCGCCGCCGATGCCGGACATGCCTACGGCCAGAGCCGAACTGATGTAGGCCAGTCCCGTGGCGAATCCCGAATTGGTCGCCACTTCCTCGGCCTCCGCATAGGCGGTCATATTGCCGGTGAACATCAACACGGTCGTGAGCATCAGCAGCCCGAAGAAAGCAACCACATTGATCGCCAGAGAGGTCTTATACCGCCCCCGGCTGCGCTCTCCCGCCAGATAAACACCCCAGGGAAGAATGAAACTGAGAATCAACGCCACCATCAGTGTACCCATAACCAACATATTCATAATATTTGCCTCCTTAATTCTGGCCGCATGGCCATACGTTCACCCTGCGGGTGCGGATCCCCTTGCGGGACCTCCTTAGCTTACTTTTACTTCCTTCTGCACGGTTTTGCCGGAGCCCGCACTGCCCGTCCGCGCTTCGAAGGGGCGGAACTCCCGGCCGCCGCCCTGATAGAAGCGGCTGAACATCTCATAGTACTCCAGACGCAGCACCTGAATCCCTACGATCAGGCCCTCCAGACCGCACACAAGGAGATTTCCCAGGACCACGACCACCATGTTGCCGGTCCCGCCGTTCTCGGCTCCGGCCAGCATCAGCACCACTTCCATCATGGCCGCATGGCTGACGGCAAAGGCGCCGACACGGACGAAGGACAATGTATTGGAGAAATAACTGAGCATCACCTCAAACAGCTCGAAGAAGGTCTGCATGATAAACATGGGAATCCCTCCCTCCGTGTGAGGCTTCTGTTTCTCCAGCACCTGTGTCAGCGGTTCCTTCAGAATCAGCAGGATCAGCGGAACACCGAACATAATCCCCAGAACGACCGTCGCCGGAAGAGCGTGACCGCTCATGTACAGGATAATCACTGCCACCAGAGACCCGTAAAACACGATTCCCGCCACACCGTTGGCATCAAACAGGGCGTCTCCCCAGTGCTTTGTCTTCACGGCGTTGGCAATATGGAAGATCATCGTCACCAGAATCAGGAACATGCCGAAGACGATGGCCACCACGAAGACCGTATTCAGGCTGCCGACGAGCGGCAAAGTGGTCATGGCCTCCTTGGGCCGCAGCCACATCGGCTCGATGA
>JAJQCL010000033.1 GCA_021202715.1 Lachnospiraceae bacterium | reverse complement strand
CGGGGGGTACTTTTTGATGTTGCGCATGGCGGCGGAAATTTCAGCTTTGATATTGCAGAACGGGCGATGGGAGAGGGATTCTTTCCGGATATCATCAGCTCGGACATGACGATTCAGACCTGGAACCGGCAGCCGCTCTGCTCTTTGACCCAGGTAATGTCGAAGTTTTTGATGCTTGGGATGACAATGCCAGAGATTATTCGCGCTGTCACAGCAACACCGGCCCGGGCCTTGAATATGAGCGGAAGGGTCGGAACGCTGGCGCCGGGAGCCTGTGGGGACGTGACTCTTCTGTCCTTAGAGAGAGGCGAATTTGACTTCGTGGACGTATTGGGAAAACATCGCAGAGGAGAGACTTTGCTTGTTCCGAAAGCCACCTTTGCAAACGGGATGCTGGTTTATCGGGAACCGGTCTTTGCGGCGGCGCTTTGAAAAGAAAAACAGATAGGGCGGGTGAAAGTATGAAAAAGAAAATCGTTCTTTATGGCGGATTTACCGACTCAAAGCTGGCTGCACTCAGGGCGGCCTGCCCGGAGGGTTTTGAAACCTGTTATGTAGATAAAAATGAGGACCCTTCAAGGCTTGCAGACACCGAATATATGATTTGTCGCGCGCCGGTAGATCGCGGGGTATTGGACGCTGCACCGAAACTTAAAGTGATCCAGAAGTGGGGTGTGGGGTATGACAAGATTGATATAGAAGAGGCAGGAAAACGCAATATACCGGTTATGATCAGCAGTGGGGGAAACAGTATGCCTGTGGCTGAACTGACCGTGGCGCTTATGCTGGATGTTCTGCGCAATGTAACAGTTCAGTGCGAGAAATTAAAAGAGGGAAACTGGGCACGGGAACAGTATGCGGCGCACTCTTATATGCTCCACGGAAAGACCGTGGGTTTGATCGGGATGGGAAATATTGCCAGAAAAGTGGCGGCTATTGTCGTCAGAGGGTTCGGCTGTAACGTTCTGTACTACGATCTGATCCATCTCAGTGACGAAGAGGAGAGAAAACTGCAGGTAAAAAGCGTTTCGCTGGATCAACTTCTGGCTGAGTCCGATATTGTCAGTATACACATTCCGCTGTTGGAAAGCACAGAGGGAATGATTGACCGGAGCAAGATCATGCTCATGAAACAGAATGCCTGCCTGATAAATACGTCCCGGGGACGTGTCGTTAATGAGCAGGATCTGGTGGAAGCCCTGCGTGCGAAGAGGATTCTGGGAGCCGGACTTGACACGTTTTCCGTCGAACCGCTTCCGCAGAATTCCCCGCTGCTGACGATGGAAAATGTGATCGTGACGCCTCATTGCGGCGGGAATACGGCAGACAATGATGACAATATGGCGCGTATTTGTATGAATCTTATCACAGAGTATGCAAACAGCGGAAACGCAAACAAACAGGCGACTGTCAATGCAGCCTATCTGAGATAAGAGGTAAAGGAGTAAAAGAACAATGATTACAATTGGGAACAGAATCTTTTCCAGGGCGGAAAGTGTAGATCGCAGAATTGTTGAAATGTTTCGCGGTCTGCCGTCCAGCAACATCAATGATGAGATGCATCGTATGTTCTGCATGCACGATTACATAAAACTGCTGAACCCGGATAAGGGCGTGCAGCTTCTGGGGACGGCCCTGACCGTGAAGGCGCCGATTGGCGACAATCTGTTCTTCCATCAGGCGCTGGATATGGCCTGCACGGGCGATGTGATGGTCGTGGATGGCGGCAGCGGCTGCAACAGATCTCTGGCAGGAGAAATTATTATCCGGTTCGCGCAGGAACGGGGGATCGCCGGGATCGTTGCAGATGGCTGCCTGAGAGACCTGGATGGAATCAGGACACTGACGATGCCTGTTTATGCGAAGGGGATTACACCACAGGGACCCTGGAAATACGGGCCGGGTGAAGTGAATGTCCCGATTGCCTGCGGCGGCCAGGTGGTATTTCCGGGAGATATCCTCGTCGGCGACGCAGATGGGATTGTTGTCATTCGACCTCAGGATGCAGAGGAAATTGCTCTGGCTGCACAGAAAAAGAAAGCCGCGGAGGACAACACGTTCGCATTGATTGCCTCAGATCTTGATGCGTATGCGGAAAAGCATAAAAACCTGACAAAGAAACGGATGACAGGAAAGGATATTGAAAGCTGCGGAACGTATTCAGAGAGATACGGGAACTGAATTCGGGAAGGCAGGACAGATGACTCGGTTGATGAAAGGATCAGCCGGGTCATTTTTTGAGTCTTGTTCTTCGTTTTTAATTATGATAAAATAATATGAATTCCGTTCAGAGAACCGAACGGATGAGGGAGAACCCCATGGGAAAGATTTATTATCTGTTTGGAAAAAGCGCCTCGGGGAAGGACAGCCTTTACCGGGAGCTCATACGGGATCCCTCTCTGGGGCTGACGCCGGTGGTGCTGTATACGACCCGCCCGATGCGGCGCGGGGAGACGGACGGGGTGGATTACCATTTCGTTACGGAGGAAGAGATGCAGAAATTCGTCCGGGCAGGTCAGATCATCGAGATGCGGACCTATGAGACGGTGCGCGGTCTGTGGACGTATGCGATGGTGGACGACGGGAACTGGGATGCGGAGGCGGATTATCTGGCGGAGGGGGTCCTGGCTTCCTACTGCAGCACGCGGGAGTATTTCGGTGCGGCGCGGGTCGTGCCCCTCTATATCGAGGTGGAGGACGGCGAACGGCTGCAGCGGGCTCTGAACCGGGAGAGAAAGCAGCCGGTCCCTCAATACAGTGAGATGTGTCGGCGATTTCTGGCGGATCAGGTGGATTTCGCCCCGGAAAAGCTGCAGGCGGCGGGCATTGATCGCGTGTACCGCAATGGAGAGCTGACTGCCTGCGTGCGGGAGCTGAAGACGGTCATTGCGGCGAGCCGGGAGGCGCGAGGTGTCTGTGAGACATGAACTCCGGGAGGCAGGACATGGGAAATTGGGACAGGATCCCCGGTCAGGAAAAAATACAGGACTACTTCACCCCGGCGGTGGAGAGCGGGCAGATCTCCCATGCCTATATCCTCGAGGGGGAGCCGGGGACGCCGGGACGGGAACTGGCGGAGGCCTTCGCCCGGATGCTCCAGTGTGAGAAGGGAAACGGCTGCGGGGTGTGTCCGTCCTGTCGGGCCTTCGATGAGGGAAATCATCCGGATGTGATCCGGGTAACGCATGAGAAGCCGGATGTGATCCGGGTGACCGAGATCCGCGACCAGCTTGTGGACGACATGGGGATCCGTCCCTATCGTGGGCCGTACAAGATCTATCTGGTCGAGGAGGCGGAGAAGCTGAACGTGCAGGCGCAGAATGCGCTGCTCAAGACGCTGGAGGAGCCGCCCGGATACGGGATCATTCTTCTGATCACTGTGAATGCGGGGGCGCTTCTCCCCACGATCCGTTCGCGCAGCATTTGCCTGGAGCTTGCGAGCGGAGGAACCGGACTTGAGCTTCTGGAGGAGGAACAGCGCAGACAGGTTCTCTCGGTGCTGAAACGTGCGTCAGACTGCGACCGGGCGGAGCTGGCTGCGGCGGCGGAGGAGTGGAAGGAAGAAGGCATTTCACCCCGTCTTGTGCTGCATCTGATCCGCGTCTGGTTTCGGGATATTCTGGTGTGGAAGGATGCCGGGCAGGATCGTCTTCTGATTCTGAAGGAGGAGGTTCGGGCTGTCCGGGAGGCGGCGGAGCGCTATTCTTATCCGACCATTCAGAGGATTCTGGAGCTGACGGACCGGACAGAGAAGCGTATCGCTTCGAACGTGAACTATGAACTGGCAATGGAACTGCTGCTGGCCGCCCTGCGCGTGCCGGAAAGACAGGAGGAAAGATAGATGGTAACAATTGTTGGAGTTCGATTCCGCTGTGCGGGAAAAATCTATTATTTTGATCCGGGCGAGGAGCAGATTCCCCGGGGAACCAGCGTCATCGTGGAGACGGCGCGGGGGACAGAGATGGGGACTGTGGTCCTGGCCAATAAAGAAGTGGAGGATGACAGTGTGGTACAGCCGCTGAAATCCATTCTGCGCATCGCCACTCCGGAGGATTTCGCAGTGGTGAAGGCGCATAAGGAGAAGGAGAAGGCTGCCTACAAGATCTGCCAGGAGAAGATCGCCCGGCATGAGCTGGAGATGAAGCTGGTCGATGTGGAGTATACATTTGACGGAAATAAGATCCTGTTTTATTTCACGGCGGATGGGCGGATCGATTTCCGCGAGCTGGTGAAGGATCTGGCCTCCGTGTTCAAAACGCGGATCGAACTGCGTCAGATCGGGGTGCGGGATGAGACGAAGATGCTGGGCGGTATCGGGATCTGCGGCCGGAGCCTCTGCTGCAGCACGTATCTGTCGGACTTCATTCCGGTGTCGATCCGGATGGCCAAGGAGCAGAACCTGTCGCTGAATCCCACGAAGATTTCCGGCGTCTGCGGACGGCTGATGTGCTGTCTGAAGAACGAAGAAGAGACCTATGAGTATCTGAACGCGCAGCTGCCCTCGGTGGGAGATCTGGTGGCGTCGAAAGATGGAACGCAGGGAAAGGTACAGAGTGTGAACGTCCTGCGTCAGCTGGTGAAGGTGATCGTCAGCATGGAGGGCGACGAGGTGGAGGTGCGGGAGTTCCCCGCAGAGGAGCTGGAGGTCGTCGCCGGTGGAAAGCGCTCCCGGAATCGGACGGAGAATCAGGCGTCCGGCAAAGCGGAGACGTCGGAACATCCGGAGACAAAAGAAGTCAAATCCGGTCATCGGCGTCCGAACAGCCGCCGGGATTCCGGAGAGGGCCGGAAGGAGACGGAAGGCCGAAAGAATCGAAATCAAAACCGGGGACGTTCCGGTCAGAGAACGCAGAACCCGGAAGGAGACGGAGCCGCGGGGCGGGATCAGGCGGAGAACCGGGGCCGCAGCCAGAGGGAACACAGTACACGGGAACGCGGTCAGGGCGAGCACAACGCACACGAGCACGGTGGACGGGAACGCGGTCAGGGGGAAAGTGCCTCGAAGGAACGCAGCACCCGGGAGAACGGCCGACGTGAGCGCGGCCGGAGAGAACGGAATCAGGGTGAGCGACGTGGAGAGGCAGACGCAAACCGGGAGAAGCCGATGACGGTTTCGGCAGAGTCGCCGCAGGAGTGAGACTTTGAAGGAGGAATCATTTCCGGATGTCTCGTCCGGTGCGGGACAGGCGTTTCGGCCGACCGAAGAATGGATCCGCCCCGGAGAACGCGTGGATGATCTGCAGCGAAACGGATATCGCATTCTTCAGAACCCGCAGAAGCCCTGCTTCGGCCTGGATGCGGTGCTGCTCTCGGAGTTCGCCCGCGTGAAGCGGGGGGAACAGGTACTCGATCTGGGGACCGGCACCGGGATCCTCCCGATCCTGCTGGCGGCGAAGACCGAGGGGTACTCCTTTACCGGCCTGGAGCTGCAGAGCGATCTGGCGGAGATGGCGCAGCGCAGTGTCGGCCTCAACGCCCTGGAAGGGCGTGTGTTTGTGGAGGAAGGCGATCTGCGGGAGGCGTCGGTTCGGTTTGGCCGGGCGGCTTTTGATGTGGTGGTCAGTAATCCTCCCTATATGAAGGGAGAACAGGGCCGGAAGAATCCAGAAGAGGCCCGGGCTCTTGCCCGTCATGAGATCGCCTGTACGCTGGAGGATGTGGTGCGGGAGACGGCGCGGGTACTGCGGGTCGGCGGCCGCTTTTATCTTGTGCATCGTCCCCGACGCCTGGGGGAGATCTTTGCGGCGCTGCATCGGCATCAGCTGGAGCCGAAGCGAATGCGGCTGGTATACCCGTACGCTGACCGGAAGGCGAATCTGGTTCTCCTCGAGGCGGTGCGGGGCGGAAAACCCGGCATGAAGGTGGAAGCGCCGCTGATCATTTACCGGGAACCGGGACGTTATACCAGTGAAATGTGCGGGATTTACAGGGGATCTGAACCGATCTGAGAGGTCTGAATCGGAGAGACTCGTTTCATTTTGCCGAAACAGATGGCCTGGCCGGAGAGAACTGGTTCGATTTGCCGGAAGGGGCGGATCAGGACAAAGAGAGGCAGGCCGGAAAGAGGAAAAATCGCATGAGTGGCAGATTGTATCTATGTGCAACGCCGATCGGGAACCTGGAGGACATCACACTCCGGGTTTTACATACTTTGAGGGAGGTGGATCTCATCGCGGCGGAGGATACCCGGCACAGCCGGATCCTTCTGGAGCATTATGAGATTACCACGCCTCTGACCAGTTATCATGAGCACAATAAGTACGAAAAGGCGGAGATTCTGGTGGCGAAGATGCAGAGCGGCGCGCAGATCGCGCTGATCACGGATGCCGGAACCCCGGCGATCTCTGATCCGGGGGAGGAGCTGGTGCGTCAGGCGCTGCAGGCGGGCATCCCGGTGACCTCTCTCCCGGGGGCCTGCGCCTGCATCACGGCGCTGACAATGTCAGGGCTTCCCACGAGGCGGTTTGCCTTCGAAGCCTTTCTTCCCGCCGAGAAGAAGGAGCGCCGGGAGGTTCTGGAGCGTTTGAAAACGGAATGCCGTACGATCGTGCTCTATGAGGCGCCCCATCATCTGCGGCGGACACTGGAGGAGTTGACAGAAACGCTGGGCGACCGGCGGCTGACCATTTGCCGGGAGCTGACAAAGAAATACGAGGAGGGCATCCAGACCACGCTTGCAGGCGCGCAGGCTCTGTACCGGGACGAGGAGCCCCGCGGAGAATTTGTTCTGGTCCTGGAGGGCCGTTCCCCGGAGGAGCTGCGCGAGGAGGCTGCGCAGGGCTATGCTGGAATTCCACTGCGCGAGCATTTGCAGCGCTATCTGGAGGAGGGCCTGGAACGCAGGGAGGCCATGAAGCAGGTGGCCCGCGACCGGAACTGTTCCCGGAGGGAGGTTTATCAGGGACTTCTGCGCGAGGAGGAACGATAACTTTTTTGGACGATCGGCCTCTTCCGCCGAGGAGGCCGCTCGGGATTTATCCCATCGTCTGCACGACCCACCCGGCGAGCCAGGTGCTGGCCACGAGACCGGCGGCGGTGGCGAAGAGGGCTCCGGGCAGGGTCCAGCGCGTCTTTGTGATGCGGGCCGCCGTGAAATAGACGCTCATGGTATAGAAGACGGCTTCTGTGCAGCTCATGAGCAGAGAGGCCAGGATCCCCTCCGGCGAATCGGGGCCGCAGGTGGCGTAGATATCGGTCAGCAGTCCGTTGGCTGCGGACGTGGAGAAGACTCTGACCAGAGCCAGCGGGATTAGCTGCGCGGGAAAATGCAGGAGTTCCGCGGGCGCTGCCAGAATGTCACTGAGAAAATCCAGAAAGCCGGAGGCGCGCAGCACGCCCACGGCCACCATGAGTCCCACAATGGTGGGAAGAATTTCCGCCACAGTCCGCATCCCCTCTTCGGCTCCCTGAATGAAATCGTCGTACAGAGGACGATGGCGCCGGAGACCATAGAGGAGAATGGCGGCGATGCTTGCGGGAAGGAGCAGCGCGGAAAGACGCAGTACGAGGCGGATGGGATCACTTCCTTTCCAGAATGGCCGCTGTTCGGGCGAAGAGGATGCCCGCCAGAGTGGAGGCCAGCGTGGCCAGAATGGCGGGTCCCAGAATGATTTCCGGGCTGACGGACTGATACTGCTGCCGGTAGGCCAGGATGCTGACGGGCAGGAGCTGGAGCGAGGAAATGTTCAGGATCAGGAAGGTACACATATCGCGGGATGCCGTGCCGTCGGTGCGGGGATTCAGCGCTACCAGCTCCTTCATGGCCCGCAGACCGGCCGGAGTAGCGGCCCACCCCAGCCCCAGAACATTGGCGAGGATGTTGGTGGACAGATAGCCGTTGACCGGATGATCTTTCGGCAGACCGGGAAAGAGAAGGCGGAGAAGAGGCGACAGGTGGTGGCTGAGGGCCGTCAGCAGACCGGAATTTTCCGCGATTTTCAGGAAACCGCTCCACATGGAGAGGACGCCCAGCATGGTGAGACAGAGAGTCACGCTGTCGGAAGCGCCCTGCAGGATGCCGTCGGTGAGGGCGGAGGCCTGCCGGGTGAGGATGCCCCAGAAAATCCCGACAATGAGCATCCCGGCCCAGAGAACATTTAACATACGGATCCCCCGCGGTTTTTTATCATTCTATGTGGCCGGGAAGGGCGGTTATGATAAGAAGTTGGGAAACGCACAAGGCAAACATCTGCGCCGCGTTTCCTGAAATTCGTGGTGTATGGAGGAATACATTTTGACAGAGACAACGCTTTGTTATCTGGAGAAGGACGGCTGCTATCTGCTGCTTCACCGCGTGAAGAAGAAGCAGGATCTCAATGAGGGAAAATGGATCGGCGTCGGCGGCAAGCGGGAGCCCGGGGAGAGTCCGGAGGACTGTGCCAGGCGGGAGATCCGCGAGGAGACGGGGCTGACGGTGCAGGAACTGCGATTCCGCGCGGTCATCACGTTCCTCTCCGATGAGTGGGGGGAGGAGATGATGTATCTCTTCACCTCGCGGCATTTTACCGGGGAGCTGGCGGAGTGCGACGAGGGGGAACTGGCCTGGGTGCCGGTGGAGGAAGCGGAGCAGCTTCCCACTTGGGAGGGTGACCGGATCTTCCTGCGGCGTCTCCGGGAGAGGGAGGATTTCTTCTCTCTGAAACTGGTGTATCACGGCGAGGAGCTTGCGCAGGCTGTCCTCTGGGAGGATGGAAGAGAGACGATCCTCCGGTGACAGGCGGGTTGTGTGAATATTGTGGGAGGATGGACCGATGCGGATCGGCGGATTTCAGAAATTAACGCTGTTGGATTACCCGGGACAGGTGGCCTGCATCGTCTTTACGGCGGGCTGCAATTTCCGCTGTCCTTTCTGCCATAACGGCGAGCTGGTGACCGGCGTGGAGGAGACCTGGCCGGTGTCGGAGGAGGAGGTCTTTGCGTATCTGGAAAAACGCCGGGGCATCCTGGACGGACTGGTCCTCTCCGGCGGCGAACCGCTGCTGCAGCCGGACGCGGAGGCGTTTATCCGGCATGTCCGTGAACTGGGCTATCTGGTGAAGCTGGACACCAACGGTTCCTTCCCGGATCGCCTGAAACGACTTCTGGACGAGGGCCTGTTGGATTACGTGGCCATGGATATCAAGGCCGCGCCGGAACGCTATGGGGCGGTCATTGGCCGGGACGCAGCGGATATCCTGCCCCGCATCCGGCGCAGCGTGGCGCTGCTGCGGGAGCGCGGGGTGCCGCATGAATTTCGCACGACGCTGGTGAAGGGGCTCCACCGGGAGGAGGAGATCCCCGGGATCGCCGCCTGGATCGCCGGAGAGGAAGCGTATTATCTGCAATCTTACAAAGAGACAGAGGGGGTCCTGGCGCCGGACGGGCTGGAAAGTTTTTCCCATGAGGAACTGCACCGGATGCTGGCTGCGGCCCGGGAGATCTGCCCGGGAGCGTGGCTGCGCGGAGAGTGAAAATGCACGGAAATCCGTGCATTTTCCGGTTTTGGGGAAGAAAAATCGGGGGGAGGATGCGCGGGATATCCGGCGGATGATTCCCCACATCTTGTGTTTTTTGAGGTTGACAGGAACAATATATGCCTTTATACTGGAAACGTACGCGCGTCGCGCGTCACGGAATATGTCCCGGGTTTGTATAGAATGTAAGATCCGTCAGGGTCTGTTTTATTTGGCTTTTGGGGAAATTTTGGAGGTAGAAAGGCAATATGTACCGAGTTGTAAAAAGAGACGGAAAAGTGGCGGACTTCAGCATCCAGAAGATCATTAACGCCATTAAGAAGGCGTTTGATGCGACGGAGAAGGAGTACAACAATTCCGTCATTGATTTTCTGGCGCTGAAGGTGACGGCAGATTTTGAGCCGAAGATCCAGGATGGCCAGATCGCGGTGGAGGATATCCAGGACAGCGTGGAAAATGTGCTGAGCCTGGCGGGGTATTCCGATGTGGCCAAGGCCTATATCCTGTATCGCCGTCAGCGGGAGAAGCTGCGCAAGATGCAGTCTACTCTTCTGGATTATAAGAAGACAGTGGACAACTATGTGAATATCAACGACTGGCGGGTGAAGGAGAACTCGACGGTGACCTACTCCGTCGGCGGTCTGATCCTGTCCAACTCGGGCGCGATCACGGCCAACTACTGGCTTTCTGAGGTCTATGACGATGAGATTGCCAACGCGCACCGCAATGCGGACATCCATCTGCACGATCTGTCCATGCTTACCGGCTACTGCGCCGGCTGGTCGCTGAAGCAGCTGATCCAGGAGGGACTCGGCGGGATTCCCGGCAAGATCACGTCGGCTCCGGCGAAGCATCTGTCCACCCTCTGCAACCAGATGGTGAATTTCCTCGGGATCATGCAGAACGAGTGGGCCGGCGCCCAGGCGTTCTCCTCGTTTGACACGTATCTGGCTCCGTTCGTCAAGACGGATCATCTGAATTACGATCAGGTGAAGAAGTGCATCGAGTCCTTTATTTACGGGGTCAACACGCCGTCCCGCTGGGGCACGCAGGCGCCGTTCTCCAACATCACGCTTGACTGGACTGTGCCGGATGATCTGGCGGAGCTGCCGGCCATCGTGGGCGGGAAGGAGATGCCCTTCCGCTATAAGGACTGCAAGGCGGAGATGGATATGGTCAACAAGGCCTTCATCGAGATCATGATCGAAGGCGATGCCAACGGCCGGGGCTTTCAGTACCCGATTCCCACCTATTCCATCACGAAGGATTTTGACTGGTCCGATACGGAGAACAACCGTCTGCTCTTTGAGATGACGGCCAAATACGGGACGCCCTATTTTTCAAATTATATCAACAGCGACATGCAGCCCAGCGATGTGCGCAGCATGTGCTGCCGCCTGCGTCTGGATCTGCGCGAGCTGCGAAAGAAGACCGGCGGCTTCTTCGGCAGCGGCGAGAGCACCGGGTCCGTGGGTGTTGTGACGATCAATCTGCCCCGGATCGCCTATCTGGCTGAGGATGAGAGAGATTTTTACAAGAGACTGGACCGGATGATGGATGTGGCGGCCCGCTCGCTGAAGACCAAGAGAACGGTCATTACCCGCCTGCTGGACGAGGGGCTTTACCCTTACACGAAGCATTATCTGGGAACGTTCGAGAATCATTTCTCTACAATCGGGCTGGTCGGTATGAATGAGGCCACGCTGAACGCCAAATGGCTGAGGAAGGATCTGACGAGCCCGAAGGCGCAGGCCTTTGCGAAGGACGTGCTGAACCATATGAGAGAGCGCCTCTCTGACTATCAGGAGCAGTATGGCGACCTCTACAATCTGGAGGCCACTCCGGCGGAGTCCACCTCTTATCGGCTGGCGAAGCATGATGTGGAGCAGTTCCCCGATATCATTACGGCGGCGGAGGAGGGAGGCACCCCCTACTACACGAACAGCTCTCATCTGCCTGTAGGCTATACGGAGGATATCTTCACGGCGCTGGACGTGCAGGACGAGCTGCAGACCCTTTATACCTCTGGCACGGTCTTCCACGCTTTCCTCGGTGAGCGTCTGTCAGACTGGAGTTCGGCGGCGAAGCTGGTGCGGAAGATCGCAGAAAACTACAGACTGCCCTACTATACGCTGTCTCCGACCTATTCCGTCTGCAAGAACCACGGCTATCTCGCAGGAGAGCAGTACGAGTGCCCGATCTGTCACGGGAAAGCGGAAGTCTACAGCCGGATTACCGGTTATTACCGTCCGGTGCAGAACTGGAACGACGGCAAGATGCAGGAATATAAGCAGAGAAAGAATTATCAGGTCGCCGCTTCGGTCAATCAGCCGGTAAAGGGGGCGCGCGGCGAGGAAACGCCCCGGATCGTGGTGAAGCCTGCGGCCCGGATGGACGGTGTCGGCCAGACGCTGCTCTTTGGCACGACGACCTGCCCCAATTGCCGCATCGCGAAAGAAATGTTAAAGAATGCCGGTGTCTCTTATACCTATGTCCTGGCTGACGAGCAGCCGGAGCTGGCGAAGAAATACGGCATCCGCCAGGCGCCCAGCCTCGTGACCATCCGCGGCGGCGAGGTCAGCGTGCGGACCGGCGTGCCCGATATCCGCCGGACGCTGGATGCGATGAGCGGGAAGAGGAATGTGGGGTAAAAAACTATAAAAATCTCGTGATTACGACAAAGGCGTCTCATTTTGTCTATGACAGATGGGATGCCTTTGTTACTTTACACCCGCAGCCTGCGATACCGGTTGATGCATGCCGCAATTTCCTGCCGCCGTGGCAGGGCGTACCCGGCAGGCAGGAACTTCCCGCCGCAGATTCCCTCCATACCGCGGGCTTTGAGAACTGCCTCGATCGCATCGACGATCTCGGTCACAGTGCGTTTTCCGTCCATCAGATTCTGGATCGCGTATTTCAGGATCTGCCCCAGCAGGTTCACCTGCTCCGGATCGGCCAGCTGTTCCACATAACGCAGATCGACGACCTCCCGGTCGATGGAGACGCTGTCCACTCCGGAAGCACGCACCTTCACCCGATCCTCCAACCGCTGCGTACAGCGGATGCGCCGGGCAACATTTGGCTCCGCCGCCGCGTCGGGCGCTTCTGTCTGCAGCGGGAAGGCGGCGGCTTCGCGCTTCGCCAGTTCTGTGATATCCACCGGCTGATATTGCTTCATCTGAATGATGTGATCTGCCCGGTGAAAATACGAGCCACAGCTTCCGGCCACCAGGATTGTGGAAATGCCGAAAGTCTGGTACAGCTCTTCTACACGGTCGATAAAGGGAATAATCGGTTCGCTCTCCCGGTTAATGACTCGCTGCATTAGCTCATCCCGGATCATGAAATTGGTCGCACTGGTGTCCTCGTCGATGAGGAAGACCCGGCTCCCGGCCTCCATGGCCTCCACCACATTGGCCGCCTGCGAGGTGCTGCCGCTGGCGTCCTCCGTGGAGAAACGCGCCGTGTCCTTCCCGTTGGGCAGATTCCGGATGAACATCGAGATGTCCACACCGGTGATGCTACGCCCGTCTTCGGCGCGGAGCTTCATCGCGCCGCTGTCGGTAACGACATATTCCCGTCCGTCTCCGGCGATATGATTATACACACCCAGCTCCAGCGCCTTTAACAGCGTGGACTTGCCGTGATAGCCGCCTCCGGCGATCATCGTGATGCCCCGGGGAATTCCCATGCCCCGCCGCGCGCCCGCATGGGGCAACTGTATCGTCACAGCCAGAGACTCCGGCGCCCGGAAGGGCACCGCGCCCTTCATCGGCAGCGAAGAGACGCCGGATTCCCGCGGCAGCACCGAGCCGTCCGCCACAAAGGCCGCCAGCCCACGCTCCGTCAGCTGTCCTCGCAGATATTCCTGATCGTCCGCCAGCTCGATCACGCCACGTACCCGCGCCGCCGGGTAGCTCTTGTATTTCAGCGCCCGCTCCGCACACCGGGGCAGGAACTCAAAAAAGATCTTCATCAGTTCGCGGGCGTTGATCGTCCGCCCGTTGGCCGGGAAGCCCACATGAAACCGCAGAACCACGCCGCCCGCCGGAAGAATCCGGCAGGCACTGCGCTCAATGATCTCCTGCCCGCAGCGGCTCACCGAGAGCAGGCCGCTCTTGCCCGAGCCCTTCGCCTTAAAAGAAAACTGCGCCGCCTCGCGGCCGAAGGTTCGCGTCAGCAGGTCCTGCAGCGCCACGCGCCGGTGCGTTTTGTCAAAATACTCCGCGGGGAAGCCCGCCACGGCCGCCGGTACATGGATGCTGACATCCGACGGCGAGGCAAAGGGGTCCCCCTGCACATGAT